>DASZXF010000492.1:0-11662 GCA_035546055.1 Ktedonobacteraceae bacterium | reverse complement strand
ATCAAAACCATTCAGACCGGCTCAGCCGTAAACGCCCTGGCCTGGAGTCCAGACGGCGCTACCCTGGCCACAGGCGAGGATAACCGCAGCGTGGCGCTCTGGAAGGCCAGCGGAGCGGCGATCAAACGCGAAACCGGCTGGGGCGCAGCCGTGAAATGCCTGGCCTGGCGTAGCGATGGCAATTTGCTTTTTATGGGCACCGACGGCGACGGTCTGCACGCCTTGCAAATTTCCAATTACAAACACTACGGTCATACTACAGGCCAGGTCGTGGTCAACGCCATCGCCAGATCTCCTGACGACGCCCTGATGGCCCTGGCCCTGAACAGCGGACGCGTCTATTTCGCCGATCTTAACAAGGATTGGGCCGACGTTAGCTCTATCGCTCCCGAACACGGCGCTGCCCTCTCAATTGCCTGGTCGCCTGATAAAAGCCTGATCGTGGTCGGCTATGCCGATGGCAAAGCCGTCATCTATGAGGCAACCTCCAGAAAGGTGCTGTACCTGCTCAAGCACAATGGCGCGGTCAACAGCGTAGCCTGGAAGCCCGACGCTTCCGCAGCCGCGCCCATTCTGGTCAGCGGTTGCGCCGATGGGACGGTCAATATCTGGAACCCCGGCAAAAACCAGCAGACCGTCTACACCGGTCACACCGACGCCGTCCTCTCCGTCAGCTGGTATCAAAACACGCTGGCTTCATCATCCAAAGACAAAAGCGTGATTCTCTGGCAGCCACCATCATTTTAGGGGATACCTGACGAACTCTCTTTTTTCTGGCCAGTGGAATTCTATTGTATTGGCAGGAGAGTTCGTTTATATTTGTGTATGTTTATATCTCATTTGACGGTATCCCGGTGGTCAGGTATACTTTTTGGCAAGGAACGAAGTTCCATGTGCTGAAAAGGACGCGTGTTCTGAACACGTTGCTCAGATAGATCCGCGTATCGCCGGTCGCCCAAAAGCGTGCGACTTCGCCATTGCTGGTACCCCCGATGAGATGATCGGGCAGAGGCCAGATCCGTTTCCGTCGTTGTTGGACGGAACCCTCGCCAGAGATGTCTTGTCTTTTCCCCGGAGTGGGAGTCTCCTTAAAGCGGGTTGTCATGAAAGGTCGCCAGTTCATCGGTATCTTGAGGAGGAAGAGAAGGGCCGCAGTAAGCTGGGATTTTGCCATCACGGGCCGCCTGGTAGTTTTGATGATTGATTGACAAGGAGTCAGCATGACGAGACAAAAGTTGACGCTCGTTGAGATCAACGACCTTCCGCAAGAGGCTTTTGTGCGGGCGCTTGGCGGACTTTTTGAGGGGCGGCCCTGGATCGTCACCAGAGCCTGGTCGCGCCGTCCCTTTGCCAGCCTGGCGGCTTTTCACCAGACTCTGTGCTCCATTATGTATGAGGCTTCCACCGGGCAGCAGGTGGCGTTGCTCAGTGCTCACCCTGACCTGGTGGGACGGGCCGCGCTGGCGGGGACGCTTTCCCCGGCTTCGACTGGCGAGCAGGCTGCTGCTGGCCTTGATCGTCTCACACCCGAAGAAATAGCGACTTTTCAAGAGTATAATCAAGCGTATCGAACGCGTTTTGGCTTCCCCTTTGTGATCTGCGCGCGTGAAAACAAGAAGGATAGCATTCTGGCCGGTTTCGCGCAGCGTATGGAGAACAGCTATGAGCAGGAAGTCCAGCTGGCGCTGGCCGAGGTGGCGAAAATCTGCGCCTTACGTCTGCACGATCTGGTGGAAGAGGTGCCTGTTTCTCAGGAGTAACCTGTCACGCCTGGAGGTGTGCTCTTTCTGGCAGGCATGATGTTTTCTGCTTGCTCAGGAGAGGCCGCTATCCTTTTGTCTGTACAATCGACACGGGAGTTCTTATGGAGAGGAATTATACCTGCGTAATTCGTTACGGCAAGCTGTGTATTCCAGTCTATCGCGTCTATGCTCATCCTCTGGTAGGGATCAGCCCCATCCCCGAATCACGTTTTACCGGGCGGCCCAATACGCTGTTCGCTCTGGAGATCGATGTGGAGGTTTTCGGGGATAATTTTTTGCCGGCGTACACCGAGGGGGACAATAGCAATGTGGTGGCGACCGATAGCATGAAGAATTTTGTCCTGCGCCAGGCGCTGGCGTTCGAGGGGGCGACTCTGGAGGAACTGCTGGCGTTCCTGGGGCGGCGTTTTCTGGCCACGTATGAGCAAATGCAGAGCTTACGCCTGACCGCGCGCGAACTGCCCTTTGCTCCGGCTCTTTTGCCAGGTGCCACGGCCTCCACTCCCCAGGAGAGCGCTGTCCTGTTCAGCCGTTCGCATAGCGATTTTGCCCAGGCCAGTCTAACCCTGGCGCGCGATGAGCAGGGGCAGGCGGTGCTGACCTCGCACCAGTGCGGGCGGGCCAATCTGGAGCTTTTCAAAGTAACCGGCAGCGCCTTTACGCGCTTTGTGCAGGATGAATATACGACTCTTCTTGAACGCGAGGATCGCCCGTTGTTTATTCATCTGGATGTCTCATGGACTTACACAGATATCGCTGCTCTGCTCGGACCTGATCACGGGCGGTATGTGCCCGCTGAGCAGGTGCGCGATCTGATCCAGGTGGTTTTTGATGAGTTTGTCAGCGAGTCCATTCAACACCTGGTCTATGAATTTGGCTGCCGCTTGCTGGAGCGTTTTCCCCAACTGGCCTCGGTGACCTTCGATGCGCAGAATCGCACGCGCGATCTGATCGCCGCCGCTGAGCACAATGAGCAGGAGAAGGTCTATAGCGATCCCTTCACGGCCTTCGGTTCGATCCACCTGGTCCAGACGCGCAAGCTGGCGGAGGCCGGGCGCTAGCGCCGACGAGGCGGCATGAGGAGTGGTCTTATGGCAGGTTTTTTGACAACGCATGTGCTGGACACGATGCATGGCCTCCCGGCGGCTGATGTGCAGATCCAGCTCTGGCGTCTGCCGCCACCGGGTCAACGCGGGGAGCGGCCTACCTTGCTTGTCACGACGCGGACAAACAGCCAGGGGCGTACAGATGAGCCGCTGTTGCAGGGGGAGGCTTTGCTGCCCGGTCCATATGAATTGATATTCGCGGTTGGAGCCTATTTCGCGGCGCGGCAGGTGGTTTTGCCGAGTCCGCTGTTTCTGGATGAGGTGCCAGTGCGCTTTGGCATCGCGGATACCACGGCGCATTATCACGTGCCGCTGCTGGTTTCGCCCTGGGCGTACAGCACCTATAGAGGGAGTTAGGCCAATGCCTCAGACGTATGAAGAGTCGGCGCGTACTATCATGGAGCGCTGCGATCTCCTGGCGACTTTTAGCGAGGAGCCGGGACGCCTGACGCGCCGCTTCGCCAGTCCGCCGATGCATCAGGTGCATGAGACGATTACGCGCTGGTTGCGGGCTGCCGGGCTGACGGCGGAGATCGACGAGATGAGCAATGTGATCGGCAGACGCGAGGCAGCGGTAACGGACGCGCGGACGCTGCTGCTGGGTTCGCACCTGGACACAGTGCGGGACGCGGGCAAATATGATGGGATGCTGGGCGTGATGGTCGCGCTGATGGTTCTGGAACGTCTGCATGAGCGCGGTGAGCAACTGCCTTTCGCCGTAGAACTGCTCTGCTTCGCCGATGAAGAGGGTTTGCGCTATCCGACTATGTATCTGGGCAGTCAGGCCATGACGGGGGCTTTTGCCCCGCAGGATCTGCAACTGCGGGATGCCGATGGTATTTCTATCGCCGAGGCGCTGCGTGCGTTTCTGGGACACGATCCTGATCCGCAGGCGTTGACGCGAGCGCGCTGGCGGCACGAGGATCTGCTGGGCTACTGCGAAGTGCATATTGAGCAGGGACCGGTGCTGGAGGCGCGTGATTTACCGCTGGCGGTGGTCACAGGCATCGTCGGTCAGCAGAGGATGGTCTTTCAGATGAGCGGTGTGCAGGGACACGCGGGCACGCTGCCGATGGATCTGCGCCGTGACGCCCTTTGTGCCGCCGCCGAGTTTGTGCTTGCGGCGGAAGAACTGGCCAGGAGTGTGCCAGGGCTGGTCGCGACGGTTGGCCAGTTACAGGTGCAGCCGGGAGCCGCCAACGTCGTGCCCGGTCATGTCGAATTGAGCCTGGATATTCGCCACGCGGAAGATGAGCTGTGCGCCCGCTATGCCGAACAATTGCGCGCGCAGGCCGCTCAAATCTGTGCCCGGCGCGGCATCGAGGTGCGGTGCCAGCAGGTGCCGGCGACTTCGACAGTGGCCTGCTCGCCCGCGCTGCGTCAGCGCTGGCAGGAGGCGCTGGTGGCCGAGGGCTATCCCGCCTTCTCGCTTTTCAGCGGCGCGGGCCATGACGGAGTATCGCTGAGCAGGTTGACCGAGGTTTCCATGTTATTTGTGCGCTGCCGGGGCGGTATCAGCCATAATCCCGCCGAGGCGGTGCAGGTGGCCGACGTAGCGGCGGCAGTGGCTGCCCTGGAGCGCTTTGTGCTGCTCACGGCGGAAGAGGTGGGGCATGAGTCTGTATGATCTGGTGATTCGCCACGGCACTCTGGTCACGCCCGGCGGGAGGGTTGAGGCCGACCTGGGGATTGCCGAGGGGCGCCTGATGGAGCTTGCGGTCCAGTTGCCAGGTTCGGCGGAACGCGAGCTTGACGCCACCGGCCTGACCCTGTTCCCCGGCGTGATCGATCCTCATGTGCATTTCAATGAGCCGGGGCGCACGCATTGGGAGGGCTTCGCCAGCGGGACACGCGCGCTGGCGGCAGGAGGCACGACGGCTTTTTTTGAGATGCCCTTAAATGCTTCTCCCCCGACCCTGGATGCCGCCAGCTTTGAACTGAAGCGCCAGGCCGCCGAGGCGAGTTCGCTGGTCGACTTTGGCCTCTGGGGTGGACTGGTACCGCAGAATCTTGAGCATCTGGAGGAGCTTGCGGCCTGTGGTGTGATGGGGTATAAGGCGTTTATGTGCAACAGTGGGATTGAGGATTTCTCAGCGGTTGACGATGCGACGTTGTATGCCGGGATGCAGGTCGCGGCTCGCCTGGGGCTGCTGGTGGCGGTTCACGCGGAAGATGAGCAGATCACCAGCGCCCTGGCTCGCCAGGCGCAGGCGCAGGGGCGAACCGGTGTGCGCGCGTACCTGGACTCACGGCCCGTAGTGGCCGAGTTGAACGCGATCAGACGCGCGATCAGTATGGCCGAGCAGACGGGCTGCGCGCTGCATATCGTGCATGTCAGTTCCGGCAGCGGCGTGGCGCTGGTGGCCGAGGCCAGGGCGCGCGGCAGCGATATCACCTGCGAAACCTGTCCGCACTATCTGGTTCTGAGCGAGGATGATGTGGAACGCCTGGGCGCGGTGGCCAAGTGTTCCCCGCCGTTGCGCGATCAGCAGGAGCAGGCGTTACTCTGGGAGCGCTTGCTGGCCGGTGATATCCAGTTTGTCGGCTCCGATCATTCACCTTCGCCTCCTGAAATGAAAGAGGCGGCCAGCTTCTTTCAGGTCTGGGGCGGCATCTCTGGCTGCCAATCGCTGCTGTCGCTGCTGCTGAGCGAGGGGTACGCGGCGCGTGGGCTTGCCCTGCCTCTGCTGGCGCAACTGACTTCGCAGGCGGTGGCACGCCGCTTTCGGCTTCCCAACAAGGGCGCCATCCAGCCAGGGACGGATGCTGATCTGACCCTGGTGGATCTGCGGGCGCAGGGCGTCCTGAGCGCGGATGATCTGCACTATCGTCACCGGCAAAGCCCCTACCTGGGCAGAGCATGGCGAGGTCAGATCGTGCAAACGCTGGTGCGCGGCGTCACCGTCTACGAGCGGGGACATTTTCCGCTGGCGCGGCATGGCCAGTTGCTCAAACCCGGCAGCCAGGTCTGAAATGCTTTCCCGGTCAGGCCGAATATGCCAGAAGAATCGTCATTCTAGCTTTGCCGGAAGGCCCGTGTTTGCGGTGGTGGAGAGAGGCTGTAAGCGGAACCGGGCCTCGGACAACAGGCGAGGACATGAATATGTGGAAAACGTTTTTACAGCCTACCAGTCTGGCCGAAGCGCTTGAACTGCTAGGAACGTATGGCGCGGACGCGCGTTTGATCGCGGGCGGAACAGATGTGCTGGTCGAACTCCAGCGCGGTGTCAGGCCCACGCAGACCTTGATCGATCTCAGTGCCGTACCGGATTTGCAGTATGTGCGCCTGGATGGACAATTTCTCGCCATCGGGGCGTTAGCCACCCACAATGATGTTTTGCGCTCGCCGTTAAGCTGGCAACATGCGCTGCCCCTGGTCCAGGCCTGCCAGGAGGTCGGCGCTCCCCAGATTCGCACACGCGCGACCGTGGCCGGCAATCTTCTGACCGCCTCGCCCGCCAATGACACTATTCCGCCGCTGCTGGCCCTGGAGGCCGAAGTTGTGCTCACCAGCCGCGCGGGTGAGCGCGTGCTGCCGTTGAGTCAGTTCTATCATGGCGTGCGGCGAACCGCTCTGCAGGCTGACGAGCTGTTGCGCGAAATTCGCGTGCCGCTGAGTAGCGACGAGCGGCGCGGAGTTTTTCTCAAGCTCGGCCTGCGCCGCGCTCAGGCTATTTCAGTGGTCAACGTCGCGTTGCTCCTGACCTTCGCGGGTGATGTCGTTCGCCAGGCGCGTATCGCGCTGGGCTGTGTGGCGCCTACCGTCGTGCGCGCCGGGCATGTCGAGGATTTTCTCATCGGCAAGCGCCTGGAGCCGGCCATCTGCCAGGAGGCCGCGCAACTGATCTCACGCGACTGCTCGCCCATTGATGACGTGCGCGCCTCCGCCTCCTATCGCCTGCTCACCCTGACCAACCTCACCGCGCATGGTCTGACCCGCCTGGCCAGTCCAGTCAGCCCGGCTCATTCCACGCCCGTGTTGCTCCAGACCGCCAGCGCCAGTCCGCCGGCCTCTCCGCCTCTGCGCGCTCTGCAAGAAGAGAGCATACAGACCACCATCAACGGTCATACAGCGCGCTATGCCCATGTGCGGCGCAAGACCCTGCTCAACTTTTTGCGCGAAGACGCCGGGCTGACTGGCTGCAAAGAGGGATGCGCGGAGGGCGAGTGCGGCGCCTGTACGGTCTGGCTCGACGGGAAGGCGGTCATGTCCTGCCTGGTGCCCGCCGCCCAGGCTCACGGAGCACAAATCACCACTATCGAAGGTCTGGGCGAGACCAATCAGCCGCACCCCTTGCAGCAGGCCTTCATTGATTGCGGCGCGGTCCAGTGCGGTTTCTGCATCCCCGGCATGTTAATGGCGGGCGCCAAACTGCTGGACGAGTGTCCGCAGCCCGATGCCGAGCAGATGCGCACAGCGCTCAGCGGCAATCTCTGCCGGTGTACTGGTTATCGCAAAATCCTGGACGCCCTGAGCCAGGCTGGAGGGAGCAAGGGCCATGAATAAGCTGATTGGCGCGGCGCTACCGCGACCGGACGCCGCTGGCAAGGTCAGCGGTCAGACACACTATCCCGCCGATCTGATCAAGCGGGGCATGTATCATCTCCAGGTTGTCTTCGCCGGACGCCCGCACGCGCGCATCCTGGCCCTGGACACAGCCGAAGCGCGCCAGGAGCCAGGCGTCATCGCGGTACTGACAGCCGCCGATGTGCCTTACAACGCCTATGGCCTGATTGACGCCGATCAGCCGGTTCTCTGTTCCGATATCGTGCGTTTCACCGGCGATAAGGTCGCGCTGGTAGTTGCCGAAAGCAAAGAGGCCGCGCAGAAAGGCGCGCAGCTCGTCAACGTCACCTATGAAGACCTGCCAGCAGTCACCGATGCTCACGAAGCTCTCAAGGCCGACGCGCCCCTGGTTCACCCGGAGCGCGGCAGCAACCAGTTGCTGCATTTTCCTCTGCGCCGTGGTGACATAGCGCAGGGTTTTGCCCAGGCCGATGTCATACTGGAAGAAAGCTTTACCACATCCTGGCAGGAACACGCCTTTTTACAACCAGAAGCGGGCATCGCCTACCTTGACGAGCGCGGCAGAGTTGTCGTCGAAACCGCCGGGCAATGGCTGCACGAAGACCGGCGCCAGATCGCGGCCATTCTCCAATTGCCAGAAGAAGCGATTGTTGTTCGCTATGCCGCTATCGGCGGAGCCTTTGGCGGACGCGAAGATCTCTCAATTCAGCATCTCCTGGCCCTGGCGGCCTGGAAACTGCGCCATCCCGTCTCCCTGGTCTGGAGCCGCGAAGAATCGATGATTGCCCATCATAAGCGTCATCCCGTCTCCATGCATTGCCGCTGGGGTGCCACCCGCGAAGGCAAAATCGTCGCCGTCGAAGCCCGGGCCGTGGCCGATGGTGGCGCCTACGCCTCCACCAGCGTCGAAGTCGTCAAGGATATCGCCGTTTTTATGACCGGCCCCTACGACATTCCGCACATCGCGGTAGATGGCTATGCCGTGTACACCAACAATATTCCGGCAGGCGCTTTTCGCGGCTTTGGTTCGCCCCAGGCTCATTTTGCCTGCGAAAACATGGTCACGCGTCTGGCGCAAGCGCTGGACCTGGACCCGCTGGAAGTTCGCCTGAAAAATCTCTACCGCGAGGGCAGTCTGGAGCCAACCAACCAGCCATTGCCAGCCGGCGTCAGCGCTGTGCCGGTTCTTGAGCGCTGTATTGAAGAGATTCATCGTCGCTGGGGATATAAGCAGGACGAGCGGCACGTCTTTCAGGTACCACAGCCGGCTGAAACCTATTTACGGCGCGGCATCGGCATAGCCTGCGGTATCAAAAATGTCGGCTACTCCTTTGGCTTTCCCGAAAAATCTACCGCCACCGTCGAAATTTACGGGGACGCGGAAGTTGAGCGAGCCGTGGTGCGCATCGGCGCCGCCGACGTAGGTCAGGGGAGTCATCTCGCCCTGCGTCAGGTAGCGGCGGAAGTGCTGCACATTGCGCCGGAAAATATCATTATGCTGTGCGACGACAGCCACGAAGCGCCCAACGCCGGCAGCGCCTCGGCCTCGCGTTTGACCTTTATGGCCGGGCGCGCGGTTCACGACGCGGCCAGGGAAGCACGCGAGCGCTGGAGTTTCACCGACAATTACCAGGCCAGCGCCACCGTCACCTATCACGCGCCGGCCACGACAGCCATCGATCCTGTCACCTACACCGGCACGCCCAACTACTGCTATGGCTACAGCGCGCAGGCCGTCGAGGTGGAGGTCAATCTGCTCACCGGACAGGTCCAGGTCTTGCGCGTTATCAGCGTCCACGATGTCGGCCAGGCCATCAACATGCAGCAGGTCACCGGGCAGGTCGAAGGCTGTCTGGCCCAGGCTCTGGGCTATGCTCTGCTGGAACATTTTCAGGTGCGCGAAGGGCGGGTGCTGACCTCGCACTTGAGCACCTATCTCCTGCCGACTGTCCTGGACATGCCAGAGGACATCGCCCCGGTGATTCTCGAACTGGCCGACCCGCACGGCCCCTTTGGCGCGCGGGGCATGGCCGAAATGCCGCTGGTGCCCTTTGCTCCAGCGGTTGACCACGCCATTCACGAGGCCACCGGTGCCTGGCTCAATCAGCAGCCCATGACCCCCGAACGTGTGCTCACCGCGCTCACCGGACTGCGAAGATGATAGAAGCGGGAGAGCAGAGGGCGGCAGCTCTTTGCCGGGGCATGGGGTGCCCCCGTTTACTTTCCTACGTGGATGATAGAAGCGGGAGAGCAGAGGGCGGCAGCCCTTTGCCGGGGCATGGGGTGTCCCCATTCATTTACCCGCGCTGTTGCAGGTGCGGTAAGACTTAGCGAAAAGGAAAAACAAAAATGAGCGAATTGCGTATTACCGTAGGAACACAGTTCACCTTCACGGCCCGCCTCGAAGAAGAGGACGCGCCTCTGACCTGTGAAGCTTTTCGGAAATTGCTGCCCTTTAAAAGCAAGCTGATCCATGCTCGCTGGAGCGGGGAAGCCACCTGGATACCGCTGGGCGATTTCAAACTGGGCGTCGATTTTGAGAACCACACCTGCTATCCCAGCGCCGGCCAGCTTCTCTTTTATCCCGGCGGCCTGAGCGAAACCGAAATCCTTTTCCCCTATGGCTCCGCCAGCTTCGCCAGCAAAGTCGGCCAGCTCGCCGGCAACCACTTCCTGACGATCACCTCCGGTCAGGCGCAGCTCAAAGAACTGGGCCGTACCGTCCTCTGGGGAGGCGCGCAGGATATTCTCTTCGAGCAATTATAAAATGGGTAGGACGAGCAGGAATGGGGCAGGACAGATGAAAAAAGCCGCGCTTTTTCATCTGTCCTGCCCCATTCCTGCTCGTCCTACTCGTTTCGTCCCTGGGGGATACGACGCGAAGAAGGGGTGATTGATAGCGCCTTTGAACTACGCTCCTGGCTCGTTTATACATTGAATACCCCTGCTTTTTCTGCTATATTGGCTCTATATTCTTCTTTGAGAGATCCCGCCAGCGTGCTGCCAGCAGCCAGGGAGCGCGTAATGCGGATCTTTCAACGGTATTTAGAAAGCGAAAACCCCTGATATGAAACTCGAAACACAAGCGTTTGACCTCAAGCTGACAACGCCTTTTCGTATTTCGCGTCATGTGCAGTTGACCGCGAAGAATGTGCTGGCGCGGATTACGCATGAGGGGATAACGGGGCTTGGCGAGGCGGCACCTTCAGAGCACTATGGCGAGAATCGCGGGACTGTGCTGGCGGCGCTGGCTCTGCTGGCCGATGAACTGGGCGACGATCCTTTTGCTATTGAAGAGACGCTGGCGCACGTCAATCATGTCATCGGCCTCAATCCGTCCGCCAAGGCGGCGATTGATATGGCGCTCTACGATCTGATCGGCAAGCGGCTCAATGTGCCGGTGTACAAGCTCCTGGGCCTCAGCGCCGCGCGCACGCCGCTGACCTCCTATACCATCGGCATCGATACGCCGGAGGTCATGGCGCAGAAGGCGCTGGCCGCACGCGCTTATCCCATTCTCAAAATTAAAGTGGGCACGCCGCACGATGTCGCCAATCTCAAGGCCATTCGCGAAGTTTCTCAGGCGGTCATTCGCGTCGATGCCAATACGGCCTGGACGCCCAAGGAGGCCATTCGCGCTATCAACGAACTGGCAGAGTTTCATATCGAATTTGTCGAGCAGCCTGTCAATCCTCGCGACCTGGCAGGTCTGAAATACGTGCGCGAGCATACGCCGCTGCCGATCATCACCGACGAGAGCAGTATTACGGTCGAGGATATTCCGCGCGTGGCCGAATGTACGGATGGCATCAATATCAAGTTGATGAAGTGTGGCGGGCTCAGTCACGCGCTGAAAATGATTCACGTCGCGCGGGCGCATCATCTCAAGGTGATGATTGGCTGTATGATCGAAAGCTCGCTGGCCATCACGGCTGCCGCGCACCTGACCCCGCTGGTTGACTATGCCGACCTGGATGGACATCTGCTGGTGGATGATGATCCCTATATGGGCGTCAAAGTAGAGCAGGGCAGGCTCATCCTACCAGATGGTCCTGGTCTGGGCGTGGTTCCACGCTCGTAATTTTTCGTTCGGCAGCAAGAGGCAAGCGCCGGCTTATACTCGCGCGCTTGCCTCTTACTTTTTATAATTGTCAAATTTTTTCTTACAGTTATTTGAGATTTGCTTGCCCCTTTTTTGAAGATTCCCTCGTATCATCAATAGTGAACAGAGAAACAAGAGTGCGTTTGATTTTACTGATTTGTTT
>DASZXF010000491.1:0-1875 GCA_035546055.1 Ktedonobacteraceae bacterium | reverse complement strand
AACCTCCTGCGCATCTCTCAGGCAGGCAGCGCCGACATAGCCGCTAAAGTCATAGGAGACCTTGCCATCGCGCGAAATATCGAAGCTGATAAGCTTATCATCTCGCTCGCCTTCCGCCCGGGTGCGCGATGCCATGACCTCAACACGAGTGATATCTCCGTGAATGCTGATGATGGGCTTTGCTCCCGTCGTGGATTGGTAGCCCAGTTCGGTCAGCGTTTGCTGGATGATCTGGGCAATTGATTGCTGCTGGCCCGTCTTTACCTCTGTGAATACTTCCTGTTTCAGATTATTTACTGCGATAGTGAGAGCCATGAAATCCTTTTGCAGATGCAAATTGTTGCCCTGCAAGAGTGTCCGCGCCTTGAGCGCCAGCCGATCGATACGTTGTTTGAACGCATCGGCTTTCTGCGAGGCAATGATCTGGCTCACGTCCGCCATGTGGATAGCCCTTGTTTCCTCCACCATATTCAGCAGCGCATCCAGTACGCCCAGTTGCTCGTTTATGCTGGCTCGCAGTTCTTGCCAGCGCTGTTGTGCCAGCGTAGAAACTTCCTCAAAGAGCAGATCCGCCTCTTTGCGCGCTTTGCCCGCCAGCATGAGAGCCTGGTCAGGCTGCATTGCCTGTAATTCGTCGCGCGCTTCCTGGACACCATCCTCGATTTCGTGCAGCCGTTTGTAGGCGCTGGCGCTCTGCATTTTACTGACATCACCCAGTAGTGCCTCGATGGCGCGCAGACGTGCGCTGACGAGGGTGAGCGCCTGCCTGGTTTGCTGAATCGTGCGTTTCTGGAAGGCGGCCTGATTATGCATCGTGCTCCAGGCCTGCTCCAGACGTTCAAGCATCGCCTGGATCTCCGCAGCGGAGCCAGACACGGCCTGCCGGGCTTCGGCAATGAGCTGCGGGGGCAGCATACTGTGTCCTACCTTGATTTCGGCCCGCAGGCGGGCCGCCAGCATTTGCTGTTCAAGCAAGCTCTGATCTTGCTGACTCTGCGCCTGGTCGACCAGGGCGGCCCTGGCGCGAGTAATCGCCTGTTCCAGTTCTCGCTGATTGACCGCCGCCGCCGTTGCTTCTTCCGCGCGCGCGAATTCGCTGGCAGAAAGCAACTCAAGCTGAGCGTTCAGGTAATTGCTCACCTGCTGCGTGTTCGCCCGGCTTTCCGCGCGAGCCGCATTCTCAAAAGCTGTCCACTGGCGGCAAGCCTCCTGATAATTCGCTTCCAATTTTTCTCCGCACCACATCATACCTTTGGCCAGCACAATGCCAGCTCCTACACCCACTGCCGCCGCCAGACCTACTGCCGCGAAGCCGCCAAGCGCTACGCCGCCCGCGACATGTCCCGCCGTAGCTCCTGCGACATGTCCTGCCGTAGCTGCCGTGGCATGTCCGGCAACGCCTGTGCTGGTCGATAAGGCGTTCAAATTGAGACCATAAAAAGAGGCAAATCCAGATGAACTCATGATCCGTTTCTCCTTCCAAATGCTTTTTAACCCGTAGCTGCCCTGAGGCGTATGATTTCCTGAATAGCCTTTTCGAGATTATCAGGATCGACGCGATGGGTATCTGGATTCTGGATACTGGCGTAGACACCCGACATGGGAAGCGTAGGAATGACCGAGTGGAAATTGCAGGCTCGCAGAGCCAGGAGGCTCTGAAAATCGTACTCTATGCGCTTAAAGTTTGGCTTAAAGTCATGCAGGGCTGCATAAAGATGCCTGGCCTTGATGACTGGCAGCGCATTGTTGCCGGCCTGGTCCATGTGTTCCTCGTGGGTTATTTCGATAGCTCTGCGCACGACTATTTCAATGGCTGCTCCTGTTAGACCCAGCTCAGTCGTCATGCTGGCTACTCCTTTAAATTTATCCAGATCC
>DASZXF010000490.1:0-9902 GCA_035546055.1 Ktedonobacteraceae bacterium | reverse complement strand
TACATGGGAACCTTCAGATATCGTCCATTCTAATGCGGTTTGCATAATAGCAACTGAAGCTGATACTTATTTTGCCATCATTCAATGTACTCTTCATGAGGCTTGGGCAAGGTTTTGTGGATCAACGCTGGAAACAAGATTACGTTATACAGCAACAGACTGCTTTGAGACATTCCCATTTCCAACTAGTATAGATAGCCTCGAAGGTGTAGGTAAGCGCTATTACACTCATCGCCAATCCGTCGTGATTGCTCGCCAGGAAGGCTTGACGGACACCTACAATCGTTTCCACAATCCAGGCGAGCACGCGCCGGATATTCTGCGTCTGCGGGAGTTGCATAGAGAGATGGACGAGGCGGTAGAGCGGGCGTATGGGTGGGATGACCTGGAACTGCGGCATGGCTTCCATGAGACGAAGCAGGGGTTGCGCTGGACGATCAGCGAGGAGGCGCGGCGCGAGGTGCTGGATCGGCTGCTGCTGCTCAATCACCAGCGGCACGCGGAGGAGGTGGCGGCGGGGCTGGTGGACGCGAGCGGCAAGCCGCTCAAGGCGAAGAAAGCGGGCAAGGCGAAAGGCGGCAAGGCCCGCGCTACGGTTGTGGAGAGCAACGACGAGGCTGAGCCTGCGCCGGTGCAAGCGCTGGAGCGTGGCCTGCAGCAGGGAGAGTTATTCTAGCCGGCGAGGGCATGGCAGCGAGCAGCAAGAAGGCAGGTCATGGCGAAACAGCAGATCTTCGACAGATATATGCGCGACCTGGAGCCGGAGCTTCAGGCTCTGGCGCGGCGGGCGGAACCGGGGGAATTGCGGCAGGCGTATCACGCCAGGAAAAGCGACAGGCCAATCTGGATTGTTTGGCTCATTCGCCTGATTTATGGAGGGATAGGGCTTGTATTGAGTATCCTGGCTTATTTTGCTGCCTCTCGGCGCCACTTCACATGGCGAAATTCCCGAAATTCCCCCCAAAATCCCTTGACGCCCTTTCCTGAATCCTGTATATTAACCTGCTGCCTTCCAGAAGGGGTTCCCGGCATGTGAGGAAATGCCCGGTGACATGATGGGCGGGTGGGGCAGCAGTAATCATGAAAGAAGGCACTCGATGACCAGACCTCAGTGGCAGACGGTAATCAAACCGGCTTTCTTGCAGGGCTTGCAGAAGCTGCCGGGCAAAGATGTGCTCCAGATTATGGAGAAGATCAGCCTGCTGGCGGAGAATCCTCTGCCGGATGGCGATCTGAAGAAGCAATTGACGCACTGTACTGGCAAGCCACATCGCATTCGTTTTGGCGATTACCGCATCTTTTATACCTTTAATCAGGAGACGGTCTGTGTCTATAAGGTGGACCGGCGTCATGAGGGGACGTATAAGCATTGTCCCGAGGCGGAGTTCGCGGCTGAGGGAGATGCTCTGGCGGGTCTGGAGGCGCCGGAAGAGGGCGCAGCCGCTGGCGTGACTCTGCTGCGCGAGGAGTGGTTGCGCCCGGTGGAGGATAAGCGGCCTTTCCCGGAGCCGCTGACACCCCGGATGTTACGCGAGTTGAAGGTACCGGAGCGCTATCACGCGCGGCTTCTGCGCATCACGAATGAGGCGGACCTGCTGACCTGTCCGGGTGTGGAGGATGAGTGGTTGCTGGCTATCGACGCCTATATGTTCGAGAAACCGCTGGAACAGGTCATGCTCCAGCCAGATTTTATCCTGCATGATATCGATGATCTGCTGCGCTACCGCGAGGGCGAGCTGATTTCGTTCCTGCTCAAGCTCTCGCCGGAGCAGGAGAAGTACACCCGCTGGCCGCTGGACGCGCAGGGTCCGGCGCTGGTAAAGGGGGGACCGGGCACAGGTAAAAGTACGGTGGCGCTCTACCGCGTGCGCTCGCTGCTGGAGCAGTTGCCAAAGAGCAGCCGGGGAAACGTGCGGGTACTCTTCACGACCTATACCAATGCGCTGGTACGGGCGTCGGAACAGCAGTTGCAGCAGTTGCTGGGAGCGCAGGCCGGGCTGGTACAGGTCAACACAGCGGATAAGCTGGCCGATACCATTCTGCGAGAAAAGCGGGCCACCCTGGAACTGATTGAGGGTGATGAGCTGCGCCAGTTGACAAAGCGAGCCGTGGGCGAGACGCGCTTTTCCGGCAACGCGCTCCAGCAGACGGCGCAGCGCCAGACCATCGAGCGCATGGGCCTGGAATATCTTCTGCAGGAACTCACGGGGGTTATCGTAGCTCGCCAGTTGCGTGAACTGGCGGACTACCAGGGCACATCGCGGGCAGGCCGCCTGTTGCGGCTGAATGCTTTGCAGCGCCAGGCGGTCTGGCTCGTTTACGAGAACTGGTGTCGCCTGCTGGAAACAGCAGGGCGCGAGACCTGGCAGCAGCGGCGGGCGCGGGCCTGCGAAATGGCGGAACAGAGTTCCCTGGCTCACTCGTTCGACGCGGTGGTGATCGATGAAGCCCAGGATCTCGACCCGGCCGCCCTGCGCATGCTGATGAAGCTGAGCAAGGCCAGCAACCGCATCTTTATCACCGCCGACGCCAACCAGTCGATCTACGGCAGCGGCTTTCGCTGGCAGGATGTTCACGCGGACCTCAAGTTCCACGGGCGAACCGCCGTCCTGCGGGCCAATTATCGCTCTACAGAGGAGATCGGCGAAGCAGCGCGGGCCTATCTGGCCAATGGGGCGCTGGAGGAAGAGAAGGACACCCGCGAGTATGTCAACGAGGGACCGCTGCCAGATGCGCGCAGTGTCGGCAGTTTCCAGCACGAGATCGCCCTGCTGGCCAGTTATTTCAGGAAGGCCAGCCAGATTTTGCGCCTGACCCTGGGTTCCTGCGCGGTGCTCTGTCCCAATCGCGCGGTAGCACAGGCTATCGCCAACGAGCTAAGCCAGGTGGGCCTGGAAGCCACCTTTATGGAGGGGCGTGAACTCAACCTGACCCGACCAGGCATCAAGGTGCTGACCCTCAGCTCAGCCAAAGGGCTGGAATTCCCCATTGTCGCTCTGGCCGGCTTTGTCACCAGCACCTATCCAGTCTTGCCGAGAGGGGCGACCGAGGATGAAATCACGGAGATTATCCGGCGCGAACGGCGGGTGATGTATGTAGGCATGACTCGCGCCATGCGGGCGCTGCTGGTGGTGGTGCCGCAGGGCTCTGAGAATGAACTGCTGGCAGGCTTTGATCCCACGCGCTGGAATTTCAATCGGGCAATTTAATCGCATACAAGTGAGCAAAGGAGAGAGCTGTGGAGACGTTGCGTTTGCCCGCCCAATTGCCGGGCGGCCTGGATCTGGAGGCGCTGAACGCGCGCCTGCGCACTGGTGAGTTGCGACTGGACTGGAGCGAGGTGGCTCCGGGAGCCGCGCCCGCGCTGGTAAATACGCTGCTGGCTGGCCTGAATCTGACCGATCACCTCGATATCATCGGGGCTGAGACGGTGCCAGAGGAACTGGTAGGGACGGTCATGAAAGCGCTGGAAATCTTTGCTTCCCAGGAAACAGAGCGCCCAGGTCCGGCTTTATCTGTCGGCACGCCCGGTCTGTGGAGTCCGCCAGAGTCTGTGGAGGAAGCAGCAGGAGAGGGAACGGAGGAGGAAGCTTCTGAACTGGTCGGGACGGCGGAGGAGGAACTGACTGAAGAAGAGACACGCAGGCCGCTGTTGGAGGTTCCCTCGCCAGCGGAGATGCGCGATGAACTGGAAGAACTGGTGATCCGCGACCTGCTCGGCCCGGCTGGCGGCCCCGAGGAGGAGGTGACCGAGGCGCGTTTACAGGATCGCTATCTCCTCGGCCAGCTGGTACCAAATAACATGCAGGTGCCCCCGGAGGAGCAGGAGGGCGCGGGTACAGCGGAAGAGGGCAGCGAGGAGCAGGGACTTTTTGACAGCGATTCCTCGCAGACCAGTAGCCTCAGTCGCTCTACGCTGGGTATGAGCTTTTGCGTCAGTCTGGAAGCGCGCGCCTTGCTAGTCACTGCTAGCTGGGGCCACTATCGTCGTACCGACAGCGAAAACGCCACGGAGACGGCTAAGACCTCGCGGGTCTGGAAGCGCACTCCACGAGGGGGCCAGGAGTATCCGTTGCCATTGCGCGAGGGAGAGATCGAGCTGTGGCGCCCCGAACCGGAGGAGCAGCCAGATGTCTACGTGAAAGGGCTGATGCGGCGCAACGACGAGTGCTGGGTGGTGACGCTCTTTCTGGTCAACGGCCAGGCTTTGCCCAGACGCTCCCGCGAACAGGCCTATCTCTTCCAGCCCGTTTTGAGCGTCGCCGCCGCCGATGGTGGGCCCATCTTCCAGAGCCGCTCCCTGGCCAGTTCCCTGCTGCGCAAGCGCGAGGACCGCTCCCTGGCTATGCTGTACCGTCACCAGGTCAGCTTCGCCATTGGCCACGGAGTAAGTGTGCATGCGGAGACCCTCGAAAACGACCTCACCAGCGCGGTTCGCCTGACCACCACCTTTGCGCCGCGCTATGAGGTGCCGCGCTCAGAGGCTCCCAGCGGCGCGGAGATCCCGGCCCTGGCTGATCTCTGCCTGGATATGCAGCAACTGGCCGAGACCCCACAGGCCGGGCTGAGAGATCGGCTGGGGCCACTGGTTACAGCCTATGCTGCCTGGATCGCGGAACAGCGCACGCGCCTGGATAATCCAGCCACCCGCCTGAGCGGCTACGACGAAGTGGCCCACGAGGCGCTGGAGCAGTGCCAGCGCACCATGGAGCGCATCCAGGCCGGCCTCGACCTGCTGGCCAGCAATGAGCAGGCAGCGCGGGCTTTTGCTTTCGCCAATCGCGCCATGTGGTTGCAGCGTATCCATACCCTCTGGGCTGAAGAGCGGCGGCGCGGCGGTCAGGGCACCTTGCAGAACATGGATTGTCCCGCTAACCGCAGCTGGCGGCCTTTTCAGCTGGCCTTTCTCCTGCTCAACCTGCCCGCCCTGACCGATCTGGAGCATCCCGAGCGTAGCGCCGAGCCGGAGGCCATCGCTGATCTGCTCTGGTTCCCCACCGGAGGCGGTAAAACGGAGGCGTACCTGGGCCTGACTGCCTATACCCTGGGTATTCGCCGTCTGCAAGGAGTGGTCGAGGGTCGCTCGGGCCTGGAGGGTGTGGCTGTGCTCATGCGCTATACGCTGCGCCTGCTGACCTTGCAACAGTTCCAGCGCGCCGCCTCGCTTATTTGCGCCTGCGAAACTATCCGCCGCTCCGACGCCGCCACCTGGGGGAGCGCGCCCTTTCGTCTGGGCTTGTGGGTTGGCCAGTCCAGCACACCCAATACCTTCGAGCAGAGCAAAGAGGCCATAGATGAAAGCCGCGATGTCAGGGGCTACTCAGGTCGCAGCAGCAGTCCGCGCCAGCTCACCAGTTGCCCCTGGTGCGGCTCCCCCATCGAGGCCGGCAGGCACCTGAAGGCCGATCCCGAGCGACGCCGTACCCTGACCTTCTGTGGAGATAAACTGGGCCAGTGTCCCTTCACCGAGGCCAGATCTCCTGGAGAAGGTCTGCCCGTACTGGTGGTGGATGAGGAGATCTATCGCCTCCTGCCGGCCTTGCTGATTGCCACGGTCGATAAATTCGCTCAGCTTCCCTGGAAAGGCGAGACGCAGATGCTCTTTGGCCAGGTCAACCAGTATTGTCCGCGCCACGGCTTCCGTTCGCCAGAGATTGACGACAAAGATCATCATCCAGCCAGAAACGGCCTGCCCGCCGTCACATCGCGAACCATTGCTCCGTTGCGCCCGCCTGATCTCATCATCCAGGATGAATTGCATCTCATCTCCGGCCCTCTGGGTACGCTGGTAGGACTCTACGAGACCGCAGTTGACGCCCTGGCCACCTGGACGGTCAACGGGCACCAGGTGCGCCCCAAGGTCATTGCCGCCACAGCCACCATTCGCCAGGCCGAGCAACAGATGAAACGGCTTTTCCTGCGCACCGTGGCCGTCTTTCCTCCCCAGGGCATCGATGTCGCCGACAATTTCTTTGCGCGCCAGCGCCAGCCTTCGCCCACCCGGCCTGGCCGGCGCTACCTGGGCATCTGTGCTCATGGCAAGCGCCTCAAAGCCGCACAGATCCGCGTCTACGTGGCCTATCTTTCCGCCGCGCAGGTGCTCTGGGAAAAATATGGGCCCGCCGCTGATCCCTGGATGACCCTGGTCGGCTATTTTAATTCCATGAGCCAGCTCGGCGGTATGCGCCGCCTGGTTGACGATGAGGTCAAATCCCGCGCCTTTCGCATGGAGAGACGCGGCCTGAAGAAACGTCCGATCCGCGTGGTTGAAGAACTCACCTCGCGCGCCAGTTCTTCTGACATTCCCGACCTGCTGGGGAAGTTGGAGATCGGTTTTACGCCCGCCAATACTGTCAACAAATTGAATAAAGACCAGGAGAAACAGCTTCGGCGCCCGATTGACGTGCTCCTGGCCACGAATATGATCTCAGTTGGCGTAGATGTTAAACGGCTGGGCCTGATGGTCGTGACCAGCCAGCCCAAGACGACCGCCGAATATATCCAGGCCACCAGCCGCGTGGGGCGCAGTTTTCCCGGCCTGGTCTGCGTCATCTACAACTGGGCTCGCCCTCGCGACCTTTCGCATTTCGAGCAATTTGAACACTACCATGCCACCTTCTACAAACATGTCGAGGCTCTCTCAGTCACCCCCTTTGCCGCCCGCGCCCTTGATCGTGGTCTGGCGGGCCTGCTTACCAGCCTGGTGCGCCTGTCGAGTCCCGCCTGGAATAAAAACGACCGCGCGGGCTACATCCACGCTGCCGCCCCCGAGTTCGCCACCACCCTGACCACTATCACCCGCCGGGCCAGCCTGGTCAGTGAGACCCCTCTGGTTCCTACACAGGTGGGCAACGAACTGGTAAACCTGAAAGACCACTGGTTGAAAGAGGCCAGCACGAGGACCAGCCTGGGGTATAAAGAACAGAGAAATGGTGTGACCGTGGCTCTGCTCAAAGAGCCGCAGCGCGGACGTTGGGAACCCTTCACCTGCCTGAACTCCTTACGCGATGTTGAGCCAACGGTCCATCTCATCCTCGACGAGGATGTCTGGGCGCAAGCTTCTGTAGATGACGAGGAAAGCAATGGATAAGAATAAGACCAGACATATCGTGGGTGATTTGCGCCCCAGCCAGCTCCTCCTGACCTATGGTGTGGGCGCGCTCGTCGATCTGCCACATCTCTCTGCCCTGGTCATGGGCCTGGAGAACTGGCAGACCAGCCATGCCACAGAGATTATCGAGGAACGCCTGCTGGCCGCAGTACGCAGCATCCTGGGTCCGCAGGTCAGCCATCTTTACGCCCCGCCTCTTGACGAGAGTTCCTCTGGTCAGGCGCTCATTGGCGTGCCTGTTGCCGCCTTCCCGCGCTGGCTGGTCTGTCCGGCCTGCCGCCTGCTGGCCCCCATCGAATCGGGTCTCTTCACGCTGCGTACCCAGACCTATCGCCCGGACCGCACCTGGTATTATCACAAAAACTGCAATAAAAACTCGTATGTCGCGGCTCTGCCCTCGCGCTTTATCATTGCCTGTGAACATGGCCATATGGATGATTTCCCCTGGCACGAATTTGTCCATCGCGGCAAAGAGTGCCGACGCCCGGTGCTGCGTATGGAAGAGCAGGGTCCCTCCGGTGAACCTTCCACCGTGGTCATCAGGTGCGACGCCTGTCAGGAGAAGCATTCCATGGCAGAAGCCTTCAGCAGCGAAGAAGAGAACAACTTCCGTCCCACCTGCACCGGTCGCAGTCCTCACCTGCGCGGCGCCCCTCGCCAGCAATGTCCAGCAGGTCAGGCTCGCACTACCCTGCTCTCGGCGTCTAACACCTGGTTTCCTCTGGCTTATAGCCTGCTCTCCCTGCCTGTGGCCGAAGATTTGCTGGGTCAACTGGTTGAAAAGCATTGGGAGACCTTGCGCGAAGCTGAGAGCAAGGACGAAGTCGTTATCTATCGCAAAATGGCCAGGCTCAAGCAGGACTTCGCAGAATACAGCAACGAAGAGATCTGGCAGAAGATCGAAGCGCAACGCGATGGAGCCGCCGCCGCTATTGTCAAACCGGGCGAGCTCAAATTGCCTGAATGGCAGGTTCTCATTCGTCCGCAGAGCGCTCCAGCCAGCCCCGACTTCCAGATCAGCGACACTGATCTACCAGACGGATATGCTCACGTCATCGAGCAGGTTGTGCTCGTCGAGCGTCTGCGAGAAGTACAGGCTCTGACCGGCTTTACACGCATTGAGTCGCTCAGCGACTACACCGAAGAAGAGAAGCTGCCCCAGGAGCACATCATGCCCCTGACCCGCAAACGGCCTGAGTGGATTCCCGCTTCCGAAGTACGAGGAGAGGGTCTTTTTATCCAGTTCCGCGAACAGGCCATCCAGAACTGGCTGGCCCGTCCTGAGCTACAGGCTCATAACCAGCGCTTCTTTGAGGCCCACAAAGACTGGCGTGCCTCCCGCCACCTGGATGATCCCGAGGCCAACTATCCCGAGCTGCGCTATGTGCTCCTGCATACCTTTGCCCATGCCCTTATGCGCCAGCTCTCGCTTGAATGCGGTTACGCTGCCGCCAGCCTGCGCGAGCGCATCTACGCCCAGGGTCCCAATAAACCGGGAGGCTCCATGGCCGGCATTTTGCTCTACACCGCCGCCTCCGACAGCGAAGGCACGCTCGGCGGCCTCGTCAGTCTCGGCAACGAACTCGGCTATCACATCGCCGGGGCTCTGGAGGCTATGCAATATTGCGCCTCCGATCCCCTCTGCGCCGAGCACCTTTCCTTCAACGACCACACCCTCCACGGTGCCAGTTGCCACGCCTGCCTCTTCGCGCCTGAAACATCCTGTGAACGCGGCAACAAGTACCTGGACCGCTCGGTGCTCATCGGAACAATGGAACGAGGAGACCTGGCGTTTTTTGAGGCAGTGATTGGATAGTAACTACAGGAACAAGGTAAGGAATCAGCAAGGTGGATATTCAGACCCTTTTACAGATGTACTTTGCCGATGCTGCTGCACAGCAAGCAGCGCAAAACCGCATTCAACGACGTGCGGCGAATATTGAAGTGTTAACTGATATTACACAAAGATTTATCTCAAGTCGCATGGATCTTGCTTCATTTCGCGATGAAATAGAGACAACCCTGCGTAGGAAGGGCGATGATTGGGGGGCAACCGGTCCCGGCTTCTTGATGGGTTTCAATCAGCTTGTGAAGAACCATCACGATTCCGCTCACAATATGGAGAACTATTTACGCCAGCTTCTCACCGGGTTGATACCCGCTCATCTTGGCACACGTATCGAGGAGTTATATGCATTTCTGCTGAGCGAACGCGCTCGTTTGCGCCAGGCTGGCAAAGGGAACGTCGCCATGGCAGCAGGCAATAGCGCGTTTTTCCTCTCATTATTTGCTGCCTGGCTCAATCCCAGGCAACAGCCTGATATCTATTACCTGAGCATGCGCGAAGGATTATATCACCTTGTCAAGGAGAACATGCTTCCGGCCCCGGAGGGCTTAAATCTTGGCTGGCGTGCGGTCGAAGTAAATACCGCTCTTGAACATGCGGCTTGCCTCCAGCTCATTGCAGCAGTCAAAGGCTTCGCACCAGAACAGAGCACCACTCCTTTTTGGATGGAAGCCTTTGGCCTCTGGGTACGTGAGTATTTCAACTCACAAAAGAAAGTCATAGTAGACCAGGGTTCTGAAAACATGCTACAGGGAACCTCTCCATCAGGGCGGTCAGATGAAAAAAATCTGGAATACTCCGCCGAGCACTTTCTCCCGAACGACCCGCTTTTGCCCGCCAGCGAGCGCGTCTTCAACCGCCTGATTCGCGAAATCCAGCGCCATATCCTGGTCGATGAGACTGTTATCCGCCGCGTTTATCATGCTCTGCTAGCCGGGCACGTTA
>DASZXF010000489.1:0-11554 GCA_035546055.1 Ktedonobacteraceae bacterium | reverse complement strand
CCGCGAAAGCGTGGGCCGCCACCGTAAAGGCGCGAATTACATCGATGACATTCACGATACCCTCGGCCTGCCCGGCCTGATCGCGGGAGACGCGCTGAAAAACAGGAGTATGCAGCATGCAACAGTCCTTTCCTTTTTCGTCCGGCGCGCTCATCAGCGCCTCAGAACCGGCGAGCTCAAATCAGTATTTCCAGGTTGTCCGGTAATTGTTACCATGCATAGTATAGCAGAGAAACTCTGCATTTGCTCGCATGAAACGGGTAAGACAGGCTTTCCCATTCTCATTTACCCCTCTGACAGGTACAGGTTTTTGCCCACCCACCCGCTCTTTTTATCTATCTGAATCATTCCTGATGGTGATCTCGTTGGAAATTCGCTACCTCCTTCGCGCTCATGGAGGCGGCCTGCTCTAAGGTCGCCATCAGGCGATTGAACGTAGGCATGGCGAGAGGTGAGGAGCGCAGTTGCACCATGATCTCTCGCGCCATCTGATGTGCCTCTTCAATGTCATCACCGAGATGAGCGTCGATCCCAAGCACAGACAGGCGCGTGCGCAGCAGAGATTGCAGAAGGATGACGGTGAGCCAGCGAGGGAACCAGAGAAAGAGCAGCGTCAGATAGAAAGGCGTCAGGGGCGTGCCCAGCGCTCGTAGAGCCAGCAGCGCTTCACGCATGGCCTGAACGAGCATCACCACATTGCGGCGCGACTGCGCAAGCTGTGCGCTCTTTCCCCCCGCCATCGTGACGGCTGCGATGATGCCCATATCCATGATCGCGTGGGTTTTCAGCCATGTTTGCATGTCGGAACTCAGCCCGACGGTGAAGCCCGCCTGCCTGAAAATGCTCGCGAGCTGGCGCAGGCGCGGCGTTACGCGGCCATCAGCTTCGCCCAGCATCGTTGGCACCCGGCGCGGGGCGATATAATGCACGACATCTCCTTCACGTACCCCACCACAGGCCGGGAAGCCAGGAATGACGCGCTGCGGATCAAGCTGCTCGCATTGCCGCATACCAGCCGGATTGTTGAGCATAAACAGCAGGATGGGAACCTGCTGATTGGCGGCAAGGATGGGCAGGATGGCATGAAGCTGGTCGAGTCGTACAGTTACCAGGACAACATCATAGCTATCAGTCGGAGCCAGATGTTCAACGACGGAAACGCGGGTGGTTGTCCTGCGCCCGGTCGATGCATCCTCTAATTGAATACCATGGGCGCGCAACGAGACCGCCCGTTGCCCTCGCGCCAGCAGCGAGACATTATGTCCCGCCTCCTGCAGCCTGGCGGCATAGACGCTGCCAATCACACCTGCCCCGTAGACCAGAATATCCATAGTTCTTTCTCTCTCCTTATATGTTTGAGATAGTTCCTCAAAAGCGGCGCGGAGCCGACGCGCCGTTGCCCAAAAAGCGTAACCGACGATACAATGAGCGTCAATCAGCAATGGAGCTGGACGTGTTGCCTATGCAACAGAGGAGAAGAAAGTGATGCAAAAGCTCGATGGTGTTGAAGATCTGCGGGTTCGTCGCACACGTCAATGGGTACGCAGGCTGACGCTTTCTTGAGCCAGCGCTTTCGCCAGCAGACGCAGCAGCGCTTTCTGGCTTGCTTCCATCAGACATTCCCCGAGGCCGCATCCGATCCCGCCAGACCGCCGCTCGATCTGAAGTTCACCGCTGCGGCCTCAGTTGGAGA
This sequence comes from Ktedonobacteraceae bacterium, assembly GCA_035546055.1. GTDB lineage: Bacteria > Chloroflexota > Ktedonobacteria > Ktedonobacterales > Ktedonobacteraceae > Paraktedonobacter. The sequence goes on along the minus strand of DASZXF010000489.1, from coordinate 9,861 downwards.
TGGAAGGTCTGGCCCGGACACCCGGGTTGGAGCAGGCGTCCGGGCCAGCTTCCCCGGCCTACTGGTCGATCTGGGCTTTCTGAAGTTTGCCGCTGTAGTCGGTGTAGATGACTTTCCATTCGGTGAAGACATCCAGGCCGGCCAGACCGGCTTCGCGGTGGCCGTTGCCGGTGCCGCGTGTGCCACCGAAGGGGAATTGAATTTCCGCGCCGGTGGTGCCAGAATTGATGTAGAGAATGCCGGTGGTCAGATCGCGTTTGGCTCGCTCGACTCTGTTGATGTCCTGGGTGTAGATGGCCGAGGAGAGGCCGTATTTCGTTTCGTTGTTGACCTTAATGGCTTCCTCGAAGGAAGCGACCTCGATGACGGAGAGTACAGGACCGAAGATTTCTTCCTGAGCCAGGCGCATACCAGGAGTGACATCGGCGAAGAGAGTCGGACGGTAGAAGTGACCGCTGGCCAGCTCGCCCTCGGTGATGATCTCGCCGCCGGTCAGCAGACTGGCGCCCTCGCCCTGACCGATAGCGATATAGCTGTGAATCTTTTCGAGCTGCGCGGCGTTGATGACCGGACCGACATCCACACTTTCGTCCAGACCGTTGCCCAGGCGCAGTTTTTCGATGCGCGGAATCAGTTTATCGAGCAATTGCTGGCGCACGGCTTTGTGAACGATGACGCGGCTACAGGCGGTACAGCGCTGACCGGTGGTGCCATAGGCGCTCCACAGGATGCCCTCAACGGCCAGGTCGAGGTCGGCGTCGTCGAGCACGATCACGGCGTTTTTGCCGCCCATTTCCAGCGACACCCGCTTGAGGGTCTTCGCACCTTCGATGGCGACATGCTGGCCCATTTCGGTTGAGCCGGTGAAGGAGACGACCGCGACATCGGGATGGTGGAGCAGCGCTTCGCCGACGGTGCCGCCAGGACCGAAGACGATGTTGACCACGCCTTGCGGGATGCCGGCTTCGTGCAGGATTTCAACCAGGCGCAGGGCGCTGAGGGGCGTGTCGCTGGCAGGCTTGATCACGATGGTATTACCCGCGACCAGGGCGGGGAACATTTTCCAGGTCGGAATGGCGATGGGAAAGTTCCAGGGCGTAATGCAGGCCACCACGCCCACGGGATCGCGCATCGCCATACCGGACTTATTCGGCAGTTCCACAGGCACGCTATAGCCAAAGAGGCGCCGTCCCTCGCCGCCCATATAGAAGGCCATATCGATGCCCTCCTGCACGTCGCCGCGCGTCTCCTTGAGCACCTTGCCCATCTCCTGCGTCATGGTGCGCGCCAGGTCTTCTTTGTATTGCCGCATCAGCTCGCCTACGCGGAAAAGGATTTCGCCGCGTTTGGGCGCGGGCACCAGGCGCCACTTCTCGAAAGCGGCCCTGGCGGCGGCCACGGCGGCCTGCGCCTCTGCCTCCCCGGAGAGCGGAAAATAGCCGATCAGTTCGCCAGTCGCGGGATTATAGTTAGGAAAGGTCTGGCCGCTGCTCGCTGGCTGCCAGCTTCCGCCAATGAAATTCAAATAGGTTTTTCCCAGGCTGGTGGATTCAGGGGATGTTGATGTTGCCATACAAAATACTCCTCGTTCTGCGTTGGATGGATCTGTTTGCTATGATCGACTATTGTGCTGTAGCCTGTCCTCTGGCGAGGGCATGTTACGCTGTGAGGTATGCTCGATACAGGCTCATTATATCAGCCACGATGGCTGACCGTCGAATCCTGGCGGGTGCTTTTTTAGCAAACAGGTTGCGCAAGGAGGGGATGCCAGGGCGACAGACGGCGCATCCTTGCGCAACCCGTTTACTATTTTTCTTCTTCGGCTTCGAGTTCTTTGAGGATTTTTTGATCCTGTTTGCTGCTGAGGTCGAGGCGAGCGAAGAGGTCGGGGCGACGGGCGCGGGTGCGGCGGATAGCTTCTTTGCGACGCCAGCGGGCGATGTTGGCGTGGTGGCCGGAGAGCAGGATATCGGGCACTGACCAGCCGCGAAATTCGGCAGGACGGGTGTATTGCGGGTATTCGAGCAGATTGTTGCTGTGCGATTCCTCCAGAGTGGATTCTTCGCCTCCCAGGACGCCGGGGATAAGGCGGCAGGTGGCATCGACGATGATCATGGCGGCCAGTTCTCCGCCGGTGAGCACGTAGTCGCCCAGGGAGATTTCGTCGGTAATGAGGTGTTGCAGCACGCGCTCGTCGATGCCTTCGTAGTGGCCGCAAAGCAGGGTCAGACGCGCTTCCTGGGAGAGTTCGCGGGCGATCTGCTGGGTAAAGGGCCGCCCCTGGGGCGACATCAGAATGATGGGACCGCTCTGATAGACAGCCTCGATGGCGTGAAAGATCGGCTCTGGCTTCATGACCATGCCCGCGCCTCCGCCATAGGGATAATCGTCGACGATATGATGCTTATCAGTCGTGGCGTCACGAATATTGTGCAGTGCGATGCTCAGCAGTTCCCGCTCCTGCGCGCGTTTGAGAATGCTTTCCGAAAATGGCCCCTGAAACATCTCCGGGAACAGAGTAAAAATGTCAACATGCATAGCTCTCACCCTTTTAACAGCCCTTTATTCACTCTACATCTAACAATGTCGCGAGAAAAAATAGTCAGGAAAAAGATGACAAATTCTATTTCTGTGCTACAATAGCACTATCTCTGACGATCTGGCAAGTTTTCTTGCTGGCAGCGTCAATCTCTAGCGGAGTCTTCGCGATGTCCTGGTCCCAACAACGCCATGCCGAGGATCTGTATGAGCAAATGGTGATCCTCGTCGGCAGCGCCGTGCGGCTTCTACGTGGCCAGGCCGGGGTTTTTGTCCTTGCCAATGCGGCGTTTGACCCTCAGAGTAGTTCAGAGTATACTTTCTACCAGTTACGTGAAACCGAGGCCAGGTTCTTCCTGGCCAGTCTGCGCGAACGGGCACAGCCGGGTCCGGCTCGTCCGCTGGTGATAGATCAGCTCCCGCCAGCGCTGACCGCGCAACTGGATGGCGAACCGTTCACGGGTGCGGCGGCAACGGCGCCGGCCCTGGAGCGGCGCTCGTTCTATGTGGCAGACGCGGCGGGTGCGCTGGGGGTGCTCCATTGTCTCGTCCTGGCCTCCCTGGCACCTGGCGCCCCTTCCACTGGCGAAGTGGCTGGCGCTCCCCTGGCTGAGGCGGATCAGCAGATTGTGCTCGCGCAACTGGCGGCGGGCCTGCGTTCGACGCTGCGTGCTCAATCGCTGGTCAAGGAACAACAACGCCTGACCGCGATCTTTCACCAGAGCGCCGAGGGCATTCTGTCCGTGGACGCCGCCCTGCGTATTCTCGACTTCAATCCGGCCATGGAACGGCTGACCGGATGGCGCGAATATGAGGTGGTGGGACGTTTTTATGCCGAGGTGCTGCGTCCGAAAGATCGCCAGGGTCATGACCTGGGCCTGCAGGGTTCACCTATTCTACAGGCTCTCGCCGGTCAGCGTGTGGTGGATCGCGAGATGATCATTGTGGCGCGCGATGGCCAGCAGTTTACGGCTTCAGTCAATGCCTCGTGTATCTATTCGGCACACGGGGAGCCAACTATCGGCATTCTCACCGTGCGCGACATTTCACGCGAGCTTGAACAGGAAGAACAGCGGTCAACGTTTATTTCAGTGATTTCGCACGAATTGCAAACGCCGATTGCGATTATCAAGGGCTACGCTTCGACGCTGGCCCGTTCGGATGCCGTGTTGAACCCGGAAGCGCTGCGCACGCGTTTGAAGGCTATCGAGGAGGAGGCGGATCGTCTGAATAAGCTGGTGGGCAATCTGCTCTATGCCTCGCGTATCCAGGCCGGCGGTTTGCAAATGGATGTCACGCCGCTTGATCTCACGCCGCTCATTGAACGGGTGGCCGAGCGCCTGCACGTCAAAAACGCCGACGCCACGATTACGCTCAATCTGCCCGCCCACCTGCCTACGGTGATGGCGGATCGTGAGCGGATCGAAGAGGTCTTGCAAAATTTGCTCGATAATGCTATCAAATATTCACCCGGCAAAGCGCAGATTACTGTCACCTGCCGGATCACCGGCGATGAGGTTATCGTCAGTATCAGCGATCAGGGCATGGGCATTGCGCTGCGCGAGCAGGAGGAGATTTTCGACCGCTTCCAGCGCGCGGGCAATAGCAAAAGTAGCGCGATCCAGGGCGCCGGCCTGGGTCTGTATATCTGTCGCGCGATTGTCGAAGCCCACGGCGGGCGCATCTGGGTGGAAAGTACGTTGCATAGCGGCTCAACCTTCTCGTTCAGTTTGCTTCGTGAGGAAAAGGCACAGTTACCGATGGTGGTGTTTTAATGCAAAAGGAAGTATTTGACGCACGCGATATGACGATTCTGATCGTTGATGATGAACCGCGTATCCGCGATTTCGTTCGTATGAATCTGGAACTGGAACACTATCATGTGGAAGAGGCCAGTAATGGCGTTGAGGCGCTTGAGAAATTGCGCGATGCTCTGCCGGACCTGATTGTGCTGGATGTCTCGATGCCGGAAATGGACGGCTTTGAGGCGCTGCGCCACATTCGCGAGGTTTCGACGGTGCCGGTGATTATGCTGACGGTGCGCCAGAGCGAGGCCGATAAGATTCGCGGCCTGGACCTGGGCGCGGATGACTACCTGGCCAAGCCTTTCAGTCCGCCTGAACTGCTTTCGCGCATCCGCGCGCTGCTGCGGCGTTCGCTGATGGCTCCGCCAACTCGCAAGACGCGCATTGTGGTTGACGAAGATCTGATCATCGATTTCTCGCGCCACGAGGTCATTGTGCGCGGCGCCAAGGTCGTGCTGCGTCCCACTGAATACCGCCTGCTCTACCACCTGGTCAACAACGCCGGACGCCTGCTGACCCATGAAACCCTGCTCTCCAAGGTCTGGGGACATGAGTACCGCGATGAGTCGCACTATCTGCGCCTCTACATTACGTATCTGCGCCAGAAGCTGGAGAAAGATCCCGCGCACCCGCGCTACATCCTCACTGAACGCGGCCTTGGCTACCGCTTCAAAGAGCTGGAGGAGCAGGTATGAGCCGGCGCCACTTTCTGCCTCTCTCGCTGCTTTGCCTGTGCCTCCTGCTGTTGACCGCGTGCTCGTCCACCGGCGGAGCCTCCGGCAATCCTACCGGCACCCGCACGGCAAGCGCGACCCGGCAGCCGAACAGCGATCTGCCCTCGCCAACCGCGCAGACGTTGTCGGGTCTGCTGCAAACCGAGCAGGTCTTGTTGATGGCGCAGCCCCGGGCCAGCAATCTCTACGCCCTGGCCAGGGAGTTGAAGACGCACAGAAGCGGCTCGCCATCCTCCGGTGGCTCCAGTACGCCGCTGAACAGGCACACAGGACAGGAAGATACCTTCTGGGTGCAGAATCAGGATACCGGCGCGTGGACGCAGATCAAGGCTCGCCTGATTATCGTCACCGCGCACGCCTACATCTATGTTCAGGACGGCCAGCCTTTTAATCAGACCGCGCTCCAGAATTCGGCGAGCGCTTTTGAGCAGCAGATCTATCCCACCGAGCGCGCGGCAGCCGGCAGCGAATGGACGCCGGGCATCGATGGCGATAAGCGCCTGACCATGCTCAACGCGGCCAGCCTGGGCAGTGCCATCAGCGGCTACTTCTCAGCGCAGGACGAGTATCCTGTCAGCATTAATCTCTACAGCAACCAGCGCGAGATGTTTTACCTCAATCTCGATAGTGTCATTCCCGGCAGTACGGGCTACAACAGCGTGATGGCCAGCGAACTTCAGCAGCTCATCACCTGGCACGAGCACCCGCTGTCCCAGAGCTGGGTTAATCAGGGGCTGGCCCTGCTGGCTCAGCACATCAATCATTACCCGGTTAACGGCGTGGATAGCGCCTTTCTCAAAGAGCCTGACACGCAGCTCACCGCCTGGTCCAGCGATCCCGCGCAGGAACCGGCCTACGCCGGCGCCAGCTATCTCTTCATGGATTACTTCGCCGAGCACTATGGCGGCTACGCGATTATCAAAGATCTGCTCACGGACCCGGCGCCGCCGCCGCTCAATTTTGAGCACGTCCTGGCTCAACAGCACTCCAGCGACCACTTTACCGACGTGCTGAACAAATGGCTGGTCGCCAACCTCGTCGCAGATCCTAGCATCGACGGAGGCACATATGGCTACCCGAGCATGCATCTGCCCGGTGTTGCCGTTCAGCAGCAGGTCAGCGCGTATCCCTACCAGGTCAGCGCCAGTGTTTCCCAGTACGGCGCGCAGTATTACGATCTGCGTCCGCCCGGCGGCAAGGGCGCGAACCTGAGCGTGCAGTTCACCGGCACGCCCACCGTGCGCCTGGTCAGCAACGATCCGCTGGACTCCGCCGCCGAGTGGTGGGGCAATCGCGCCGCCAACATGGATAGCACGCTCACCCGCTCCTTCGACCTGAGCAGTCTGCAAGGCCAGCACGCCACGCTCCAGTTCGCCACCTGGTTCGATCTGCAGGCGGGCCGCGATTACGCCTATGTCGAAGTTTCCACCGACAACGGCACGAACTGGCATACCCTCAAAGGCAACTTCACGACCGCCGACAATCCCAACGGCGTGAACTGGGGCAACGGCTACACCGGCCTCAGCGGCGACGGAGAAGAACCGGCCTGGGTGCAGGAAACCATCGATCTCACGCCCTACGCCGGACACAAAATACAGGTGCGTTTTGAGGAAATTACCGGCAACACAGCCAGCCACCAGGGCTTCGCCGTTGACCGGATTCGTCTGCCCGAACTGCATTACCAGGACGACGACACCACCGATGGCTGGGTCAGCAAGGGTTTTGTCTCAACCAGCAACCTGCTACCAGAACACTTCCTGGTGCAGGCCATCGTCTATACCGGTCAAACCTTTACCGTACAACCCGTGAACGTCGACCTGGCCACGGCCAGGGGTACGCTCAAGCTCGCCAATTTTGGCAACAAGGTCACGCGAGTGGTCCTGATTGTCTCTGCCTACGCCCTGGACACCACCCTCCAGGCGCACTATCAACTTGAAGTACACGCGTAACCACGCTTCCCGCGAAAAACGCGCACCGGATAGTTATCAGGAGCCATCCGCGCTCCTTTGAGGAGGTCATTGTGAACAAAAAAGAACGCGTCGAGGCCGCGCTACGCGGTGATCCGGTAGATCGCGTGCCCACCAGCGTCTGGGGCCACGACTACGAACGCGAGTGGAGCGCTCAGGGTCTGGCCGAAGCCACCGTTGAGAACTTCACCCGCTACGACTGGGACTATGTAAAAGTCAACCCTCGCTCCAGCTACCACGTCGAAGGCTGGAAGGTCCGGGTACGGCCCTCTGGCGAGAAAAACAAGGGGCCGATTTGCGAAGACACGCCCATTAAAAGCACATCTGACTGGAAGAGGCTGCGCCAGCTCGAACCCGACCAGGGCGCGCTGGGTGAGCAATTGAAGGCGCTCCAGCTCATCAATCATTCCGTGGGTTACGACGCCTACTTTGTGCAGACCATTTTCACCCCTCTGGGGATCGCGCAATTCCTGGCCGGTGGTCAGGCCGAGCCGGTTCTGCACACCATCCGCGAAGACCGTTCAGCCATGCACTCCGCCCTGCGGGTCATCACCGAAACCTTCACCACCTTCGCCATCGCCTGCCTCGAATACGGCGCCAGCGGCATCTTCTACGCCACCAACGGCTGGGCCTCGCAAAGTCTGCTCACGCCCGACCAGTACCGCGAATTTGGCGAACAGTACGACCTGGAATTTCTCGACGCCATCAAACGCGCCAGACTCAACATCCTGCACAACTGCGGCAGCCAGGTCTACTTCGATCAGCTCGCCTCCTATCCCGTTCACGCCCTCAGCTGGGCCGCCAACGCCGAAGGCAATCCTTCCCTGCTCGAAGGGCGCAAACGCTCAGGCAAGGCCGTCATGGGCGGACTCAGCCACGACAGCGCGCTGAAAAGCGGCTCGCCCTCGCAGGTGCGCGACGAAGTGGCCCAGGTGCTTGAGCAGACCGGTGGGCTTGGAATCCTTCTGGCGCCAGGCTGTGTCATTTCCCCGGCCACGCCCGCCAAAAACCTGGAAGCGGTGCGCTTCGCTGCCAGCGGTAAATAGCCCAGTATGGATACGATTCTACCAATGGGTTTACGGATGTTGTATAGTGTAAAAAACATGAAGGGCAGCGGTCATTCACCCTGTCATTTTTCCGGCAAACCGAGTCGCACTTGTGGTGGGAGAGGAAGGCTTTTTAGACGTTATGGAACGATATCGAACAATACGAGCGTACTCCGCTGGGGGAGTCGTCTTTCGGCTTGTTCCGATAACCTTTACCGGGCTGTATCCTTCAGCCAGCTGGTTGGCGGAACAACAGCCAGATAACTCAGCAGTCGAAGTGGCACTGGTGGGCCGGAGTCAGGCCGGAATCTGGGCGCTTCCCAAAGGAACGCCGCAGGCGGGTGAAACCATTGAACAGGTAGCGGCGCGCGAAGTTCAGGAGGAGACTGGTTTACAGGTTCGCCTGATCACTTATGTCGGCAGCATCTCGTACTCATTTGTACGCGACCAGATACGCTACCACAAACAGGTGCGCCATTTTCTTTTTGAAGCCATCGGCGGCGACATGGCTCTGCACGATCACGAATACGATCTGGTAGAGTGGTTTCCCTTACCAGAAGCCTGTCGCCGCCTGACCTATCAGAACGAAATTAATATTCTCTACCAGGCAGAGGACGTGCTGCAACGCTGGTTGCGGTATCAGCAGAAGGAAGGACTGAAATAGCCTTATGCAAAACCCCTCGCGTTTCCCATTGACGAAACGTCTCCTCTTTCCCTATAACGGGGAAGATCCGCTCACGCCGGGACAGGGCTTGCGGGTCGTGCTGGTCTGGATGCTGCTTTTCTCGCTGCCAGTCTCTCTCGGTGTGCTGCTCCTCACCTCACTTGAAGGCTACAGCGCGCAAGGAATTGTCAACAGCGTGGTGTTTGCATTTCTCTCAGGTGCCTTCATTTTTGGCATGTTAAGTGTGTTGATCGTCGTCATGAGCAATCGAGCTGCTCATATTCGCCGGGCCTGGAAGGCCCAGAACGGTCGGTCATGACCAGTGGAGGTTGCTATGGATCTGAGCGTTGAAGGGAAATCTGAGCGTATCCCACCCGGCTCACATATCTGTCAGCTATACAGCAAGGTGAACGAAATTCCCAAAGTCACGGCGCACCTGGTGCGCGTGGGATTGGCTTCATCTGAAAAATGCCTGTTCGCCGCAGCACCGGCGCAGGTCAAGGAGTTTTGCGAAGAACTCCAGAAACTCAACTTTGACATCGATGCCCTGGTCGCCGCCGGACAACTTGTGCTCTGTGAAGAACGCGAAGTTCTGCTGGCTGGCGGTAAGCGCTTCGATCCCTATTTCCTGCTCTCTTCGCACCAGACCTTCATCGCCCAGGCTTTGCGCGAAGGCTGGCAGGCGGTGCGTATCTCAATTGATATGACCTGGCTGGCCAAAGATGTGGCCTCTCCCGAGCAGATTTTGAAGTACGAGGCGGCCTCTGACGCGGTTTTCACCTTCCAGAACGCCCCGATTATCGCGCTGATGCACTACGACCACAGCAAGCTTTTGCCCAGCCTGGTCGTGGAAATGCTCAAACTTCACCCCATCGCGGTCGTAGGCAAATACATCAAGCGCAACCCGTATTATCTGAACTCCGAACAATATATGTTAAAGATCTTACGCATCAACAAAGAAAAGAACGGCCAGGGCTGATTCTTTTTTTGACTGGCCCGGCACCTGCCGCGCCTGAGATGATGAACCCGGCGCCAGGAGCGTCCCGTAAGCTACGAAGAATGATGGCCAGCAGCTGAGCTGCTGGCCATCATTCTTCGTAGCTTACG
>DASZXF010000488.1:0-4775 GCA_035546055.1 Ktedonobacteraceae bacterium | reverse complement strand
GCCGTTATGTTTTCCCGGTCTCGCCAGCAGGGAAATTCCTGGTGTACATCCTGAATGCGTTTACGAGACATCCCTGCTTCTCCTGGCAAGCAGAAAACTCTTTGCTGCCATCTCGTCCGAGAATGGAGCACCGCCGCTGGCCCGAGTTCCATCCACAGAGAAAGATAACAGGCAGCCATAGCAATCTTTTTTGCCAGGGTGATACGTAACCATCAGAGATAATTCGTATCATATCAGGGCAGTGTAACAAGCTTCTCCCCGCTTGTCAATTTTGCAGAATATCGCGTTTCATCCAGGCAAAAATGCTGAAAAACGTCCTGGTATTTTTACATAATTCACTCTTTCGCAACCCCACAAACCACGTCTAACCCATATATACATCCCAATCCTCACCAAATCTACACCACTACGCACTAGTATGAATACAGTAGGTCTATTTGATACTATGTATTCTTGAGAAGCTTTTCACTTAGAAGGTGGTTGTGAGGCCCGGCGGACGGCATGGCTTGTTTGAAGCTATTCCCGCGCTTCCCGCTCCGATGAATGGATTCCAGGGTTGTTCATTTCTTCCCAAGACGATATGCATGAAAGGTTTTTTTATAGTCATGGAAACGGACCAGCGCCTACCAGCCGGTAATCTGCGTATCAGTGTTGTTATCCCGACGTTGAATGAAGCCCATAATCTGCAATATGTCCTCCCTTGTATCCCGGAGTCGGTGCATGAGACGATCCTGGTCGATGGCCGCTCCACCGATGGCACGGTCGAGGTGGCCCGCCAGCTCTTGCCCCATATCCGCGTGATTGCCCAGACTGGCAAGGGCAAGGGCGATGCGCTGCGCGCGGGCTTCGCGGCCTGCACCGGCGATATCATTGTCATGCTCGACGCCGATGGCTCGGCCAACCCCAAGGAAATCCCCCTCTTCGTGGACGCGTTGAAAGCAGGCCATGAATTTGCCAAGGGCTCGCGTTTTATCAAGGGAGGCGGCAGTAATGATATTACACCCTTGCGCCGCAGCGGCAACTGGGCGCTCTGTACCCTGGTCAACGTGCTCTTTGGCGCGCGCTTCAGCGATCTCTGTTATGGCTATAATGCCTTCTGGAACACCTGCCTGCCTTATTTAGATATCGATTGCGATGGCTTCGAGGTCGAGACCCTGATGAGTCTGCGTGCCCGCAAGGCTCGCCTGCAGATCGTCGAGGTGCCCAGCTTTGAGTATCGCCGCATTCACGGCCAGAGCAATCTGCGCACCTTCCGCGACGGCTGGCGGGTGCTGCGCACGATTATGACCGAGCGCCTGAGCAAAACGCCTCTGGCTCCCGTTCCAATGGCGCAAAGACCAGAGGTCGAACGTGAACGCGAACTTGAAACAGTCACATCTGGCGCTACCAGGCAACCGGCTCTGTATGATTAAATACCTGCGGGTATGCGTAGATTTCTGTCTACCCAAGACACTTCATCGTGCTAAACTAAAGGAACGAGAAATACGGTGACACAGACAACGAACCACATTTCCGTCATTATATGCGCGTTTACCGAGGAGCGCTGGGACGCGACCGTGGCGGCTATCGAGTCAGCCCGACAGCAAACACTCCCTCCCAGGGAAATTATTCTGGTTATCGACCACAATCCGGCGCTGCTCGCTCGCGCCCGCGCGGGCATTCCCGGCATTATCATTAGCGAAAATAGCGAAGCCCAGGGACTCTCAGGCTCACGCAATAGCGGACTGGCTCTCGCGCAGGGCGATTTTATCGCTTTCCTCGACGATGACGCGATGGCCGAACCCGACTGGCTGGAAAAACTGCATAGTCGCTGTCTCGATCCCCAGGTTCTGGGCACAGGCGGAGCCGTCGATCCGCTCTGGCTGGGTCCACAGCCCGGCTGGTTCCCCGAGGAATTTTACTGGGTTATCGGCTGCACCTATCTTGGCTTACCGAAAAGCTCGACAGCGGTGCGCAATCTCTATGGCGGCTGTGGCTGCTGGCGCAAAGAGGTCTTTGACGTGGTGGGCACCTTCCGCCATGGCATCGGACGCGTTGGCACCATCCCCAAAGGCTGCGAGGAAACTGAACTGTGTATTCGCGCCAGACAGCACTGGCCGGGGAAGGTCTTCCTGTATGAACCGGCTGCGCGCATTCACCACCAGGTTCCCGTCAAGCGCGCAACCTGGCGCTATTTCTGCTCGCGTTGTTATGGAGAAGGACTCTCCAAGGCGGCTATCTCGCGTTTTGTGGGGGCCAAAGATGGCCTGGCCACGGAGCGCTCCTATACGCTGCGCACCCTCCCGCGTGGCGTGATGCGCGGACTGCGCGATGCCCTTCTGCGCCGCGATCCGGCTGGCCTTGGACGAGCCGCCGCGATTACGGTAGGCCTGTTGACTACGACGGCGGGTTATCTGGTCGGCAGCGTGCAGCAGCAGATTGAACGCTGGAAGCACTCCTCCAGCAAACAACCATCCATAGCCGCAGCTTCGCTGGAAGCCGAATAATGAGCCAGGTGGGGAGCAGGAGAGTTGGGAAGCAAACATAACAAAAAGTCCTCGCTCCATCTTGAGGAGTTGACAAAGTTCAAACGAAAAGGCATGGTATACACGTTGCTTGCTTACTTAAACAGCAAGTGGTTTGTCTGTCGCGTACATCGACCGCTCTCGTCAGCCGGGCTGCACATTGCTTCGTCTGCGGAAAGAGGATGCTAACGCCTTGAACAAATTGTGGCAGTTAATCAAAAAAAATCTGACCGTTCTACTCAATGCAGGCTCCATTGTTGGGACGACGGCGGTTACCTCCCTGCTAGGCTTTGCTTACTGGTGGGTAGCGGCACGTCTCTTCACGACAGATGCAATCGGGCTGGCCTCGGCGATGATCTCAATGATGTCGCTGCTGGGCACAATGAGTATGCTCGGCCTGGGCACCCTGCTGACAGGTGAGCTGACCCGTCAGCCCGGCAAAGAATGGGCTATTATCAATGCCGCCCTGATTGTAGTGGGAGGCGCGGGCCTGGTCGTGGGAGCGGTGTTTGCCTTTCTGGCCCCGATTATCTCGCCTGAACTGGATGCCGCCGGAGAAAACGCGCTCAATATCCTCTTTTTCGCTATCGGCGTAGGTCTGACCGCGCTGACCATGGTGCTTGATCAGGCATTGATTGGCATTCTGCGCGGGGGCTTGCAGCTTGGGCGCAACACGGTTTTCGCGGTAGTCAAGCTGCTGGCGCTGATCGCCAGTTTCTACTTCTTCTCCAGCAATGGCATGACCATTTACGTCACCTGGCTGATCGGCAATGCCGTGTCTCTGCTGGTACTTTTCAGACAAGGCTCGAAAAAGGTGCCGCAGGCGCACGAAGCGCAGAGCGACCTTTCGACGACGCTCTCCCGCACGCTGGCTGTCTCCGGTTCCCTGGGCATGACTGGCCCGCTGATGGCGCTGTCAGGGCCGCTGGTAGCGATGGAGCGCAGTCTCAAATTGCCCTGCCCGGACTGTGGCGTACCTTCGCCAAACAGCGCCAGCTTCTGCTTAAACTGCGGCTACCCGTTCAGCCCTACGGTCGAGATATCCAGTGTCCGTCCACAATTGCTGTTTGATTATGGAGTTATTGATCTCTCGAACTCGTCACTGACCCGCAAGCCCAGGCAGGTCAGCGGCAACCTGTGCCCCGAGTGCGGCGAACCAACGCCGGACCGCGCGCTCTACTGCGCCTCCTGTGGCTTTCCCCTCACACCCACTATCGAGATGCCCTATATTGGCCCCGGTCCCGCGCAGGCCAGCGCCATTGAGAATATGGATACAATGCCGCTGCTGTCCGTGATCAAGCAGGAGAAGGCCAGGGAGATGCTGAGCGCACAGAACACACAACTGATCCTGAATGCCGCGCTGGAGAAGCAAAAGCCGGCGGCGCTGGCGCGCACGCCCCTGCCGCTTGAGGCCGAGGAAACGCTGAACCTCAATCTCCCCAAAACGCCATTGGGTGAGGAGAGCACCAAACAACAGGGCCGCCTGGATGAGCGTCGATCCGAACTCTTCAACGAGAAGACGCTGAACCTGGCCGAGCTTCCGCAAACGCCTGCGCCCGCAGCCCTGCAAGCAGCGTCTCCATCGACAAGTGCTAAGAAGCCGGAGAGCACAAAGAACAGCTCTATGCCCCAGTGGGGTCTGTTGCGCAAGCTGGGGAAAGTGGCTTTCCAGCACCATATTGTCAATCTGATTTTGATGGCGCCCAGCCAGCTTTTACCAACCCTGGTCACGGTCTTGCTGTCCAACGATGCAGCGGCCTATTTCTACGTTTCGTATATGCTGGCAAACTTCATCTTTAGTCTGACCTACTCGCTCACGCAGGTCCTGCATGCGGTGAGTTCAGCACAGCCCTGGATTCTGGCCCAGAAAGTTCGCTTTACCTTCGGCCTCTCTTCGCTCGCCAGTCTGGGCGCGAATGTGGTTCTCCAGGTGGGTGCGGGTCTGTTGCTGACCCTGTTTGGACATGCCTACGCGGACCAGGCGGCCTGGTGCCTGCGTATTCTTGCTCTGGCAGTCTTTCCTATTATTGTCAAAAGCCATTATCTGGCCATCTGCCGGGTCTATGATCGCAGCAAGCAGATCATCCTCCCGGTCGCCATCGGCTGCATCGCTGAACTGAGTCTGGCAGCGGTCGGGGCAAAAATGTACGGATTGTTGGGTTTAAGCCTGGGCTGGTTTGTCGCGCTCATGCTTGAAGCGATCTATATGGCTCCTACTGTGTATAAAGCTGCAAATCCTGTCAATGTCAATACAATGGCGGGCAGAAAACC
>DASZXF010000487.1:0-2391 GCA_035546055.1 Ktedonobacteraceae bacterium | reverse complement strand
CTGCGTTTATGGTATCCCAGATATCAGAACCTTGCAAGGCATATGAATTTATCAGCCCCCCCACTTTTTCCAGTGCCGCAAGGCGCGTTTCCCTCCCCGCTCCACGGGAAATGATGAGGTTTGACGCGTGCAGCGCACTCGCCAAACCTTATCATTTCCCTTGGAGCGGGGCGCAACCAGCGCCTGGGGCCGCCTCAGAAAGATCAGATCCCGTTGGGAAGGTTGTGGTAGACTCCTCAGCGTCGCAGGCGCTGCGCAAGGGTTGGAGGAGGTGGCAGGGCGAGTCGCGCAGCGACGAGGAGTCCACCACGACCTTCCCAACGGGATTACATCAGGGATGACTCATGTAAAGGATGTTACCAGGGGGGCGCAAAGATGCCGAATTCGTTCTCATCGAGATCGACGATCTGGGCCCATTTGCCCCAGGGCTGGGTGGAGGGTTCCTGAACAAAAGTGACTCCACGCGCTTTGAGGGTCGCGCAGGTCTCTTCGATGTTGTCAGTATGCAGAACGAAGCCGGTCATGCCCTTTCTGTCGCCGGCGCTCTGGCCGCGCAGACCGAGCATAATATGCGTCTGTCCGCCGGGAAGGGCAATTTCCAGCCAGCGCTCCGTTTCGCTCATAGGCTGATCGTTGATTTTCTCAAAGCCAAGTTTGTTGACATAAAAATCGAGCGCTTTATCCTGGTCGCTGACGCCCACCGTAATGGTGCCAATTTTTGTAAACATCGTTTCCTCTTCTTTTTGCGCGGTATATAGAATGTTTTGTATCGACCGGGTGAGATATTCCCGGTCGCCTTCAGTGTACCCTCATCAGGTCGAGAGAACTTCTCGGATCTTGCGCAATTGTCGGAAGGGCAGAAGCGCCGGGAACAACTGGCCGAGACGCGGCAAAGGGCGCAATTATGAGCGCACTGCGCGGGTTGTCAGCTTTCCGCTGGCGGAGCGGGCTGGCGGGGTTTCCACCAGTCGTCCCCTTCTTCCCAGCCATGCTCGGCTGGCGCTGAGGCTGCTGACTCGGTGGGGGACGGAGCCGGGGTCAGGCGCGGCACGTTGCGCATCGGTGCATTCTCGATCAAGCGGGCAGTTTCCGACTTGAGCGCCTGTTTCCGGGGACGTTTAGGCGCCACGCTCATCTGGATGGGTTGCGCCAGTTCGGGATGATCTTGCGGGTTGAGCAGGTTGAGCGCCTGCTGCCAGGTCAGGGCGGCGTTTTCCGCCAGCTTCGCCGCCTTTTTCATCTGCGCAGCCGCCTGCTGAGCCAGCTTTATCGCCTGGTGCAGATGATGTTCCGGGGTAGATTCCATCATTCCTCCTCCACTACTCACATATCCACACGTATTGGAGCATCTGTCATATTTTTCTGATCACAGGATCAGCTTTGGGTTCCAGGTGCAGAAGATGCACCGGCGCCGCGCAGACCGGTCTGTTCCCGGGCATGGCGAGCGCTTTTGAGGCCGTAGTGTCTTTCCACCTGGCCCTGGCGGGAAACACGTGTATCCCTGCTCGTGTGGCGAGCGTCTCCGGTCAACGGTTGTTCCGATCCGCTGCAGGATACTGCAATTCAGGGTAACATGCTTTGGCGTGCCTGTCAAAACGACTGGTCAATCTGGCCGGGGTCCAGGACAGGCAGGCGGCCCTCAGTTTCCGCTTCGACAAAGGCGGTTTTTCTGAACTGATGCCCGGGGCGGATCTGGTGGCTCAGGGATGGTGTCGGCAGTCTCGTCTCCGTATCCGGCTCGCTCAGATGAGCTGGTCGGGTGAACTGAGGGGCAGGAATGCCTCGCAGCGTGGCGTCCAGCAGCAGGCGAATCACATCCTGCGTATTCTCTCGCAGCCGGTACGCGGTTATTTGCCGATCAGCGCCGGTTCCACAGGGATCTTCCAGCAGCGCGCGTAGATAGTTCATCTCACGCCGGCTCCCCAGATCGTCAACCACGTCATCCACCAGATCGAGGAGCTCATGCAGGGACGCGCGCATACTGAGCGTGCGTTTTCTCACAAAATCGGCCACCTGGGCATCCAGGCCGTCGCGCACCGCGCGCCAGAGATTCTCCTCAATATAATGGCGAGGCAGTACAGGCATACTCTGCTGGCGCTGGTCCAGCCAGGCCAGTTTCGCCACCATCGCCTGACAGAGCGCGGTCAGTGCCAGTGTATCTTCCAGGGTGGCCGGCATATCGCAAATGCGAAACTCAATGGTCTTGTACAGAAAATGGGGACGTACATACCACCAGATATCTTTGCCGCTGGCGATACAGCGCATGGCTGTCAGATCATCAATGTAGCGCGTAAACTCCGCCAGCGAGGGAAAAATATCGGGCACACTGCTGCGCGGCACTCCGCTCTGCCAGACAACCGAGCGATAGGACTTGATACCTGTAAAGCGTCC
>DASZXF010000486.1:0-3061 GCA_035546055.1 Ktedonobacteraceae bacterium | reverse complement strand
AGCAGCTTTTGCGTGGGATAGTAGGCAATGGCCTGGTACTCATAGCCCAGGTTGTAGGTCTTGCCATCGTAGGCATCGTAATAGGTGTGCTGCGAACTCCAGGCCGTGGCCTGCTGCCAGAGCCGCTGCTGGAGGGCGAGCACCTGGCTTCTCAGATCGGCCAGGCGCGCAGAAGTGCCCTGCGTTTTGGCAGCCTCGGCGTGCTCGGTGGCGCTGGCATGGGCAGTGATAGCGCTGAGATTGAGCAAGAGACAGGTCAGCAACAGGCTCAAAAGCCATAAAGTTCCCCATCTCGTCGTTTGGTGTAAAGGTTTGCGCATCGTGAAAGCTTTCTAACGAACCTTCATCCCTAAATCCAGATATACCTCCCAATCTCTCAACTATATGGTCTTCGGTCAAGGAAGAGGTTCATCGCAAGCCATCGTGTATCATCGCGCGCAACGGGCCAATTTTCTCTCAACCACAGGTCAGGCTTCATTACTATCTGGCTACTGAACAGTGGCCCGAACCTTTCCAGTATGCTATCTGGACGCCGAGATGGCGGAATGAGTAGCCCGAAAGCTCTGCGTGGTGAGATGTGCGCCTGCGGGCGGGAGGCCAGAGGGTGAGCGCCTCTGGCGGGGCGGCAGCCGTGTTCAGGGGTGGGAAAACGACTTTTGCGCAGTCCCGCGCGGGTGGATGATGAGCGTAGACAATCTTGAGGGCGCCTGTTAGGATAAGGATATATCCTGTCTTCTGGAAAGGACGTGTGGTTATGACCCAATTGGAGAACTATATAAGTGCGAACGAGGGGCGCTTCCTCGAAGAACTGAAAGCGTGGTTGCGCATTCCCAGCATTAGCACGCTGCCGGAGCACGCCGGCGATGTCAGGCGTGCGGCGGAGTTCGCAGCGGAGCAATTGCGACAGATTGGTTTTGAGCAGGCACAGTTGATTAACACGCAGGGGCATCCGCTGGTGTACGGTGAATGGCTCAAGGAAGAGGGCAAGCCGGTTCTGCTGATCTACGGACACTACGATGTTCAGCCGGTTGATCCGGTGGAACTGTGGGACACACCGCCTTTTGAGCCAACGGTGCGCGGGGATAATCTCTACTGTCGCGGCGCGTGTGACGATAAGGGCCAGACTATGCTGGTGCTCAAGGCGCTGGAGTCGCTGGCGCGTGTGCATGGCCATTTGCCAGTCAACGTGCGTGTGCTGCTTGAGGGTGAGGAAGAGGCTGGCGGTGAGTCGATTGAGGCATATGTACGTGAGCATCCTGAGCGTCTGACGTGTGACGCGGCTTTTATCTGCGATACCGGGATGCCATCCAAAGAGACACCAGCTCTGGTCTATGGTCTGCGCGGCATCACCTATACCGAGGTTGAGGTACGCGGAGCCAAACGCGATCTGCACTCGGGTGAGTTCGGTGGCGTGGCGCCCAATCCCCTGCATGCCCTGGCGCTGATCATCGCGGGCCTCAAGGATGCCGAGGGACACATTCATATCCCCGGTCTCTTCGACAATGTGCGCTCGCCCAGCGAAGCCGAGCGCGCCTTCTGGCAGAGCAATCCGCAGGATATCGAAGGTATGCTCAGGCATGAGATGGGCGTGAGTGAATTTAGCGGCGAGAACGAGTATTCCGCCCTGGAGCGCATCAGCGCGCGTCCGACTCTGGAGGTCCACGGCATCAGCGGCGGTTTTGTGGGCGAGGGTGCCAAGACCGTCATCCCGGCGGTGGGCAAGGCCAAGATCAGTCTGCGTCTGCCTTCGGATCTCAAATCAGGCGAGGTCTTCACGCTGTTTGAAAAGCGGGTCAGAGAACTGGCCCCGCGCGGTGTCGAGGTCATCGTGCGCAATATCCACGGCGGCGAGGCGGTACTGGTCGATCCCGACAGTGCTCCTGTGCGCGCGGCCAGCGAGGCGCTGCAAGAGGTCTACGGTCAGCCGCCCATGCTGATTCGCGAAGGTGGCTCTATTCCCGTGGCGGCCCTCTTTTACAACATCCTGCACGCGCCCGTGGTGCTGATGGGCTTTGGTCTGCCCGACGACAATCTGCACGCGCCAAACGAGAAATATTCGCTCTCGCAGTTCTACAAGGGTCTGCGCACAGTGGCGAGCTTTTTGCAAAAATTAGGCGCGTAATATCAGCCATTGCTCATTTTGTTGAGCCTCCCACACGACAGAGAGAAGCGCTCGCTACTCCGGGTGTTTCTCTCTGTCGCGTGGGAGGCTCAACGCGTTTTTTCCTGATGTCGCGACACCAGGGATCTCCTACGCAGGTGCTATGAACGACGTTTGCAACGCCCTGAGACGGGTTACAACTTACCTTGAGCGTCGGCCAGACGGGTTAATTGATTGCGTACTTCCCAGAGTTCGGGATAAAAAGCATCGCGCAGGGTGCGCTCCAGAACGTCCATGGGCGTGCCGCCGGTGCCAATCGAGCCGGGTCCAATCATGCGCTGGGCCAGCTTGAAATGCTGAGCGCGAAAGAGCTGGAAAATTTCGTCGTAGTCGATCAACGCCTCGGCGAAAGCCAGCAGCAGAGGATGGTCCTCGCCGGAGATGTAGACATCGATAAGCTCAACCTGTTCATGAGCCAGAAGCGCCTGGAAGTCGTCCCAGAGGCGCGGAGAAATGGTCATCAGATTGTGGAAGCCCGGCGAATCAGTGCCCGCCCCATCGGCCAGCACCGTACGAAAACCGTGAAAATCCCACGGACTCATCGTCTCCAACATACGCAAATTGGCCAGTAACACATGCTGAATCTGTATCACGCGCTGCAACAGGCGCAGCGCGGGGGGTAGCGAAAATGCCTGTAAATGCTGGCGGATCGTGCGCAGTTCAAAAAACGCTTCCTTCCACCAGAGTTCAAACACCTGATGTACTACCTGGAATTGCAACTCGTCGTGATGAACAAGCTGCTCCTCCGGCTTCTGGAGTTCAAGCAACTCCTCGGTGCGCAGGTATTTCTCATAAACGCTTTGACCGGGCACACGCCCTGGTCGGGTGTGTACATGTTTCACCATTGTCATACCATCCTTCCCTGGTGCAAAAAACACTTTGACCTCTTCGGCTTTCTTT
>DASZXF010000485.1:0-18690 GCA_035546055.1 Ktedonobacteraceae bacterium | reverse complement strand
TTTTCTTCTTCTCGGATGCGGGTGGCGAAAGGAGACGAAGGGCTGCCAAAAGAGCCAAAAGAGCCAAACGGATGCTGACTCAGGCGATTGACCTCTTCCAGCGTCTGGGAGACCTTCGTCGCGAAATTGACCACCACGAGCACGCCCGCCAGCAGCGCCCAGACGGCCAGGCCGATAAACAGCGTGCCCAGCAGACCCACAATGCCATTCAGGTATGTTTCATACACAGCGCCGGCGATAATCAGCAGGAAGAAGTAGCGCACCAGCACCTGTAAAAACCAGTGCAGGAACCAGTAGACTGCTTTCACCGGGTCCGATGGCATGTTCCAGGGCGGGAGCCATTTCCATTTGGGTTTCACAATCGTGCCTCTTTCCCCCGGCTTTTCAGCGCTGAAAAGCCAGTTGCGGGAATATTTTTCAGGTTGACAGCGTACATATCTTGTGCATATTGTATCAGGCCTGTCAGCCGTTTGCCAGGGAAGAGGCAAGAGACTACTCAAACAAACGGGTGTGAACAAAGCGGGCCAGGGCGCTCAAAACGCCATCGGCATAGGCTCTGGAACGGGGGAGCGTGCCCGCCGTCATCAAGCCGAAGTGACCCTGCGCCTGTTTGCTGTTGTGCTGCTGAAAGAGCGCATCCACCACATCCCCCAGCTCCATGCCCTGCTGGATCAGTTCCAGCATCTGCGGAGGCACAACCATCCTGATGGTCGAGCCAATGCCCTCGCGTCCCTCGCGATCCCGCACCACAATCCACCCGCTATCAAACCACCACGCGCCAACCTGCTGCAATCCACCCTCCAGACCAACTCCAAAGGCCGCCTCGCAGGACTCCAGGGCCGCCTGCGCACGATTGCGCGCCCCGGTAATGCTCTCCTCATCGCTCATCGGCTGGGCGGCCACCCCCGAAGCGACAGAAACCGCGCGAATATCCCACCGCTGCTCCGGCCAGAGCGCCACAAAGGCCGCGCGCACAGCCTCAACCTTCGCCGGATTCAGCGAGCCAACAGCCACAACACGATCCATCATTGCCCCTTTCCTCTGCAAATATCGGAACCGATATAAAAACAATACAAATGGCGAAAACGACGAGGCAGGCGCCGCTGTATCTGTAGCGAGACAGCGGCGGAAACGAAAGAGGCGCCGCTCTGCAGCGGCACCTGCCTCGTCTGGTCATCAGATAGGTAACGTGTCAAATGTAAATGTGTCGATATAATAGCCACGCGGAAACGCCGGCCATCGTCTTGTCGAAAAAGGCGTGCCAGATGCCCTTTTTCTCAGCGTGACGCGCTCAATGGCACCGGAGGCCGTGAACTGGCCGGGAGAGCGCCGGGTGCGCGCGTGGCGTTGATGGCGAGGGTTGGACAGAGTTTGCCGTCAGCTAGAGCGCCAGCGCCCTTTTCACCGCGTCCAGGGTAGGCGCGATGGCCTGGCCGCTCACGGTTTGAGGAATGCCGGTGTGGCTGTCCTTGAGCAAATGGCCGGTCAGAATGCCCACCACCCGCTCATCGCGTTTGATGATGCCGCGTGCGACCAGCTTTTTCGCGCCCGCCAGCGCGGCGGCGGAGGCCGGTTCGCAGCCGATACCCGCGCGGTCAATCACCGCCTTGGCCGTCAGAATCTCCTCGTCCGTGACCTCTTCCACCAGGCCATTGCTCTCCTCAATCACCCGGCGCGCGCGTTCGTAGCTGACCGGATCGCCGATTTTAATCGCCGTCGCCACCGTCTGAGCGTGAACGCGCTCGCGGTGGGCGAACTGCTGGATAAAGCTGCGGTAGAACGGATTGGCGCCCGCCGCCTGGATCGAAGCGATGCGCGGCAGATGATGGATCAGGCCCAGTTGATGCGCCTGGCGGAAAGCCTTGCCGATGGCCGAGGTATTGCCCAGATTGCCAGCCGGCAGCACCAGCCAGTCCGGCGCCTGCCAGTCGAGTTGCTGCAAAATTTCCAGGCCAATCGCCTTCTGACCTTCCACGCGGAAAGGATTGAGCGAATTGAGCAGATAAATGCCCATTTCATTGCACACCTGCTCGACCAGTTGCATAGCCGCGTCGAAATCGCCCTCGATCTGCACCGTCGTCGCGCCATAGGCCAGGGATTGCGCCAGCTTGCCGCCCGCGATCTGACCAGCCGGCAGAAAGACAATGCCCTGCAAGCCCGCCTGGGCCGCGTAGGAGGCCAGCGACGCGGAGGTATTGCCGGTCGACGCGCAGGCCACCGCC
The DNA here is from genome assembly GCA_035546055.1 of Ktedonobacteraceae bacterium. Taxonomy (GTDB): domain Bacteria; phylum Chloroflexota; class Ktedonobacteria; order Ktedonobacterales; family Ktedonobacteraceae; genus Paraktedonobacter. Next base: position 16,468 of record DASZXF010000485.1, on the reverse strand, counting down.
CGCGCCCCGCGCACGCGGGCCATCGTCACGCCAACCGTCATGCCGCGATCCTTAAAGCTGCCCGTGGGATTTTCCCCCTCGTGTTTCAGATACAGGCGTTCCAGGCCCGCGAACTGGCCAATCGCGCGGTGTCCCCGGCGGCTATCGTCGCAGTTCTCCAGGCCAACCGGGTAGAGGCCCGTATTGCCTTCGGGGCGGCTGACAATCATCTCCTCCGGGACAGGCAGGATCAGCTCACGGTAGCGCCAGACCCCGCTGCGATCAGCCAGCAGCGTTGATGTACTCAGCGGCCAGATCGGAGGCGTCGACGCGCGTTCGTCAAAGAGCTGGCGCCATGGTGCGCCCGCGCTCGACGTAACATCGCTTTCGCCTTTACGCGCTTTTTCGGGCAGACGAAAAGGCGTCTCTACATCCAGCACGCCGCCGCAAGCGCAGCGGTAGCGCGGAGCAGCCTCATAACCGGGATAGCGTGCGTCACATTCCACACAGCGCAGCACAAGCGCTGATAGCGCTTCCTGAGCCTCAACCGTCGCCCGGGCGGATTGGTCAGCTGCGGCGGAAGCGTCATTCTCAAGCGAATTGATTCCCATAGTGGGTCGGATATCCTTTCAAGCAACAATGAGCGTTGCGCATAATCACAGAAAACGCCGTGAACAATGTCCGGCGTGGAGCACAGGTTGCGCGCAAAAAGTGGCTCCATTCATAGCATACGCCTGGCCTGCCGCACAGGGCACCAGAGGTACGCTGCCCTGGTGCGGATCAGGTCTGGTATGCTCTGACAATTCAGCGAGAAAGCAGATCGCAGTTTACACCAGTGTACCAGGGGCGCGCCGATAACTGCTCTGTTTGCGCGAACGTTTTTGCGGAGAAATCACGCGTGCTCCCTGCTGATCCGCGTTCAGAATCATACCGCGTCCATCGATCCCTGCGGCGCGGGCAGTTTCCTGCATTGCTTGCAGAATGGTATGGAAGTTCGAGCCGGCCAGGGCAATCAGCGACGAGCCGCCACCTGAGAGGCTCGCGCCATACGCGCCGGCGTTGATAGCCGCGTCAATAATGGCCGGCATAGCGGGGAAAAGAGCCTGGCGGTATGGCTGGTGCAGGCGATCACGCATAGCCTCGCCAATCACCTCGTAGCGTCCCGTTTGCAGCGCGGTCAGCAGCAGCGCCACGCGCCCGGTGTTGAAGGTCACATCGGCCTTGGAATACTCAGCCGGCAGGAGTTTGCGTCCGGCCACCGTATCCATAGGGAAGGCAGGCGTAAAAATCACCGCCTTCAACACCTCCGGGAAACGCGTCTTAATGGCCTCGATTTTGCCATCGACCACCGTGGTCGCCACCAGGCCGCCCAGCAGAGCCGGAGCCACGTTGTCGGGGTGATTGCCCGACTCCGCCTCCACAGCGGGCATGAGCAGTTCTTCTTTGCTGTAGGCCAGCGAGGGATCTTGCTTCTCCAGCAGCTCATTGGCAGCCATCAGGCCGCCCACCACCGCCGTCGCGCTGCTGCCCAGACCGCATCCCGGTGGAATATTGATCGTCATGCGGATCTTCACGGCTGGCGACTCAAGCTGGCGGCGTTCAAAGAGAAGACGAAACGCCCGGAAGAAGAGATTATCCGGGCCAGTGGACAGATCGGCGCCTAATTCGCCCTGCACCTCAATCTGAGGAATTGCAGGATCATGCCCCCCTATTTCGACATCGAAACGGTTATAGAGCTGCAACGCTAATCCCAGGCTATCATAGCCCGGGCCAAGGTTGGCCGAGGTCGCAGGCGTCAGGACTGTAAGAGAAGTAGGGGGAACAAGGACCACCGCGTGTTACCTGCCTTTCTGCTTATAATGACATCATTCGATTAACCTGCCTGTCTGCTCTCCATAGCGAAGGAAGGCAGAAATGGATTAGCTCTATTGTAACAGATACTGTCCAATGAAAACACAGGCGTACAAAAGTCGCTCATTCCTGGCCCTGCGTATCATTTATACAAGGAAAAGGATGGCATGGAAAACCATACCATCCTTTTCCTTGTATAAAGCTCTTTGCCTGCTTTTGGGAGGTATTACACCGTCGCCGGTTCCTCCAATTTGGGGAAGAGAGGTGCGGGTTTGGGCAGGGTTTTGCCTGCTTCCACGGGTGTCTGTTCCCAGCGGGCCTGGCTGACATCGCCGCTGAAGCCCAGGTAGTCGTGCAATTGTTGCGACGAGAAGGGCAGGTAGGGGCAGAAAAGCACGCGCAGACCGCTGAGCACCTGGAGCATCACATAGATGGTCGTGCCCGCGCCCTCGCGATCAATTTTAATCTGCTTCCAGGGCGCCTGCTCATCCAGGTAGCGGTTCGCTGCTCGCGCCACCGCCATGGCCGCGTTGACGCCATCCTTGAAGTGACAGGCGGCGATGGCTTCGCCGACCGTGGTAAAGCCGCGTGCCAGCTCGTCCAGCATGGCCTGGTCTGCCGGACGCAGCGAACCGGGCTGCGGCACTTCGCCGCCGAACTTGCTCTGCAGGAAGGTCAGCGTGCGGTGAACCACGTTGCCGTAGGTTGCTACCAGCTCATCGTTGTTGCGACGGATCAGCTCGTCATAGGTGAAGTCGGTGTCGCGACCCTCCGGGGCCGTCACCGACAGGTAGTAGCGCAGGGTATCGGCGTTGTACTGGTCCAGCACATCGCGCGTCCAGATCACATTACCCCGGCTGCTGGAGGCCTTCTGGCCGCTCATGGTCATAAACTCGTTGGCAGGCACATCGTAGGGCAGATTGCGCTGACCGTAGCCGAGGAGCATGGCGGGCCAGATGATCGCGTGGAAAGGAATATTATCCTTGCCGATGAAGTAGTAGGACTTGACCGGCGGCTCGGTGCGTCCCGGTATCCACCACTCCTGCCAGGCTTCAGGCGTACCCTGGCGTTCAGCCCATTCCACGCTGGCCGAGAAGTAGCCGATCACCGCGTCAAACCAGACATAGATGCGCTTATTTTCGTAGCCAGGCAGAGGAATCGGCACGCCCCAGTCCAGGTCACGCGTAATCGCGCGGGCGCGCAGACCCTCCTTGAGCCAGTTCTGCGCGAAAGCCAGCGTGTTCGGGCGCCAGTGCTCCTTGTTCTCATTCAGCCAGGCTTGCAGCGGCTCCTGCAATTTGGGCAGATCCAGGAAAAAGTGCTCGGTCTGGCGAATCTCCAGCTTGCTCTCCTTACTGCCGCACAGCTTGCAGCGCGGATCGATCAGGTCCACCGGATCAAGCGTGCGTCCGCAGTTATCGCACTGGTCGCCGCGTGCCGATGTATAGCCGCAGTGTGGGCAGGTGCCCTCGACATAGCGATCCGGCAGGAAACGCCGGTCAGTCGGACAATAGGGCGACTCCATGCTATCCTTGAAGAGATAGCCGTTTTCCAGCAGTTTCAGAAAGAAATCCTGCGTCTGACGATAGTGATTTTCTGTGCCGGTTTCGGTGTACAGATCCCAGGAGATGCCCAGGCGCCGCCAGACCTCGCAGATCTGCTGGTGATAGCGCGCCACAAACTCGCGCGGTGAAATGCCCTCGCGCTCGGAGTCCACCAGAATGGGCGTTCCATGCTCATCGCTGCCCGACACCATCAAAACGGCATTGCCCGCCATGCGATGATAGCGCGCGAACGTATCGGCGGGCATATAAGCTCCCACAACCTGGCCCACGTGCGTCGAACTTTTCGCGTAGGGCCACGCCACACAGACAAGAATATGTTCAGTCATTTATAATCTCCCTTAGCCTCGCATTGGTGGACTGAGCAAAAAACACAGCAGAGGAATCTTCGCTCCATAGAAACAACCTGCCAGTGCTGGCAGGTGGATAGATAAGTGCAAAATTGCTTGACTTTTTGGCGTTTCCAAACAGACCAATCCCCAAAACACGCATGCATCGGCAGAGGCTAGATAAACGATCTGCTTTGAGGATGCTGCAACGGATTCATTATAACATAGCGTTTCCAGAGTACAAGAGCCTTTTTTGTCAGGCTGGCTTTACGCATATAACCTGTCTGATCCATTGCTTACGCCTGTGATGCTCGAAAAATGGAGAGATGAATGCTGCTGGTTTGAAAGCCGCCAGCCAGCAACATTTATCTCTCCCTTGACTATCTGCTTGCGGCCACGGGAGAGGCGAAGGTTACGGGGAGCTTTTTCAGGCCAAAGAGGAAGCGGCTGCCGAGCAGTTCGATGGGCTGATCCCTGGTTACGCGCAGTTCGGGCAGTTGTTCCAGCAGCATGGGGAGGACGATGGAGGCCTCCATACGCGCCAGGGGAGCGCCGATGCAGAAGTGGATACCGTGTCCAAAGGCGACGTGACGGTTGGGCGTGCGCGTGATATCGAAGCGTGCGGGCTCAGGGAATTGCCGTTCGTCGCGATTGGCCGAGGCCAGCCAGGCGAAGATGATGGCATCGGTGGGAATGGTCACGCCGGATAGTTCGACTAGCTCGCGCGGGATGCGCGTCAGGCGCCAGACCGGTGAGGCGTAGCGCAGCACCTCTTCGACCGCGCTGGCGGCCAGTTCGGGATGTTCGCGCAACTGGTTCATGGCTTGTGGATGAGAATCGAGGCAGAGCATGGCCTGACCCAGCAGATTGGTCGTCGTCACATGCCCCGCCAGCAGGAGCAGCGTGCAGAAGCTCAGGATCTCAGGCCGGCTCAGACGCTCGCCATCGATTTCAGCGGCCAGCAGCGTGCTCATCATGTCGTCGCGCGGCTCGCGGCTGCGTTCGTCCAGCATATGGGTGAAATACTCATCCATTTCCTCAAGAGCCTGGTTGGCGCGTTTAAACTCCGGGCGCCGCTCCAGGTCTTCCTCGGAATTGAACAGTTCTTCGTCGCTGGCCTGGCGAGCGAAGAGGGCATCAGCCCAGAGCTTGAAGCGAGGGCGGTCGCTCACCGGCAGACCCAGCATTTCGGCAATTACCGTCGTGGGCAGGGGATAGGCCAGGTCGGCGATCAGGTCCATGTGACCCCGGGGGCGCACCTGAGCGAGCAGATCCTGTACAATGGCTTTGATGCGCTCGGCCAGCGGGGCCAGCGCGCGCGGGGTAAAGGCGGACGATACCAGATTGCGGTACTGGCGATGGCGCGGCGGGTCCATGGCCAGCAGACTTGGAGCCTGTTGCCGGCGTGGATTCAGGCGCGCGAGCTGGCGGGGACGCCGCTCAGACGAAAAAAGCTCGTAATCGGTCGCCACGCGCTGCACATCATCATAACGAAAAACATGCCAGCATTTGCTCTTTTCATCCAGCCAGACAGGATTATCAGCACGCATCCTGCTCAGCCAGTCGTACATTTCCTGTGCGTCTTGCAATGTGGTAAGCGTTTGTAGCATAATATGCGACCTTTCCTGAGTCCAAGAAATCCATCGTTCTCCTCAGATTGTACAATTATGATACAAACACAACTTTATGCCTCTATGCCCCTACATACCGGGCATAGACTGAGCGTGCCACCTGCTCGTCATCAGTGCCTTTGATGATAGCGCGGGCGTCGGGGAAGATGGTCAATTCATAGCCATCTACCAGCAGGCGCAGGAGAAACTCGTTCTGCGCGACCTGGCCGACCGGGCGCAGGCGCTCGGCCAACGCGGCCAGGTTCAGGCGGTCGCCCTGTCTGCCCCCGCGTACCTGCACAGCGTTGCGTCCGCACAGACTGGCGCTGCGTGGTCCGCTCAGACTCTCCAGAAATTCGTAGTTATGCTGGCCACAGGTGGGACAATCCGGGTGAATCGGCAACTCAAGCCGCTCGCTGGTATTCTCCCACACATCCATCCAGAACATCTCCCGGCTGACTTTCTCACTCTTCACCAGGATTTTCAGGGCTTCTGTGGCCGCGATACCTGTAATCGCGCCCACAATGCCGTTGAGCACCCCGGCGGTATCGCAGGTCGCGCTGGAGCCAGGCTCAGGCATCTGAGGGAAGACGCAGCGCAGACAGGGCGTCACGCCCGGCAAAATGTTCATCGTCACGCCATACGACGCCACCACGCCGCTATAGATCCAGGGGCGCCCATGCTTCACGCAGGCATCGTTGAGCAGATAACGCGTCTCAAAATTGTCAGTCGCATCCAGTACCAGATCGACCTCCTTGACCAGCGTCTCCACGCTCTCCGCGTCGATATCCTCGACCAGTGCCTCTAACTGTACCTGGCTGTTGACCCGGCTCAACCGCCTGACCGCCGCCGCGGCCTTGGGCAAGCCCTGCTCAATGTCATCCTCGTCATAGAGAATCTGACGTTGCAGATTGTTCAGCTCGATATAATCGCGGTCGGCGATCACCAGTCGACCTACGCCCGCGCGGCAGAGATTATTGGCCAGCCCTGTCCCCAGCGCACCGCAACCCAGAATCGCCACGCTGGCCTGACCCAGCATCTCCTGTCCCGCCTTGCCCAGCGGCCCAAATAACGTTTGTCTCGAATAACGGTCAGCTAATGCCATACTCGCCTGTCCTATCTCTCTATGCAACGAATCTTGCCTTATTCCTCCGCTTATCACGAAGCAACGGGATTGTTAAGAGCTATCGCCCGTAGCCTGGGGTCTGGAACTGTGCCCCGCTTTTCCTCTGCTGGTGCCGCCGCAGGCGGCAGGCTCATCAAATAAGTTTCACAGCGTTCTTATTCTTTCATTCTAGCACAAAAGCGGCAGCTCAACGTCAGCAGACGTGCGGTAGACGCCCGCCAGGGGTCATGTTTATTTGGAAGGTGATATATAACTATGTTACAATGCGATTGGTGGCTGGTCCTTTCTCGCATGGTCATTGTCCAATTCAATTGAAGTAGCAGGGAAACGATGAGAAAAGTCCTGGTAATTGACGACAACCCGACTATCGTTGAACTGATCAAATATGCGGTGAATCTACAGGGGGCATACGAGGTAAGTGTTGCTTATGATGGCGTGCAAGGATTAGAGCGTATTGGTCTTGAGCAACCCGATTGTGTGATCATTGACGTAAAAATGCCGCGCATGGATGGGTATCAACTGGTGCGCTGCCTGCGAGGCGATACGCGCACCGCTGATATCCCGCTGATCATTCTCAGCGCGCTGGCCCGCGCTGAAGATCAGATGACCGGTATGCTTTCTGGCGTCGATGAGTATCTCACCAAGCCGTTTAAGCCCAGCGCGTTAAACGCGGCGATTGAGCGGGTTATGAGCCTGACTCCTCTGGAGCGTCAGCGGCGCATGGATCTCCTGGTGCAAACGCAGGCTGAACGCGAATAAAGCAAGAGCTGCCTGCCGGACGCGCCCGCGTCTGACAGGCAGCACGAGATGGACGTGTGGTCAGGGTCCGCATCCCCTATGAGGCCGCTGAGATGCGGTAGACAACATCTGCTGTTCGCCTCCTCTCTATATGCTAAAATGGAAATAGATGTATGGCGGGGTGTGTGCTACAGTCAGGCGCGCGGGTGGCGCCTGTTTTACTACGCGAAGACCGGAGCGAGCAAGAGACGTGGCCCAACAACTGCGTAAACTACATATTTTGCTGGTGGATGGCGATCCCCAGATGCGTGAGCGCGTGCAGCAGGCGCTTGGCAATGGATTTTATCTGCGTTTTGCGCGTTCTCTGGCCGAGGCGCGCCGTTGCCTGGAGGAATATCTGCCTGATGTCTTGATCTGCGAGGTGATGCTGCCCGACGCCAGCGGCCTCGATGTCTGTCGTCAACTGCGTCTCTCCCCGGCTTTTCAAGATTTGCCCGTGATGCTGCTGACTACCCTCTCGACTACCTGGGATAAGGTGGCCGGTTTCGACGCCGGCGCCGATGATTACGTGGTCAAGCCCTTCGACGCGCACTATTTGACGGCTCGCATTCGTCTGCTTTCGCGCTTAAAGCGCCTGGAAACGCACCACGATTGATCTCCTTGTGTGCGGCATCTCAGCCGGGAAAGTGGCAGGCGGCGTAATGGCCTGGCTGTTTCTCTTCCAGCGGCGGCGTTATCTGGCGGCAGATTTCCTGCGCTTTCCAGCAGCGCGGGTGAAAAGGACAGCCGGAGGGCGGTCTGAGTGGACTGGGTACGTCGCCCTCCAGCAGAATGCGCTGGCGGCGCGTTTCGCTGACGGGATTGGGCACCGGAATGGCGGAGAGCAGCGCCTGTGTGTATGGATGGAGAGGCGATTTGTACAGCGCCTCGCTGCCTGCCATTTCCACCACGCGCCCCAGGTACATCACGGCCACGCGGTCGCTGATGTGTTTGACCACCGAAAGATTATGAGCTACGAAGAGGTAGGTCAGGCCGAACTGCTGTTGCAGATCCTCCAGCAGATTTAAAATCTGAGCCTGAATGGAGACATCCAGGGCCGACACTGGCTCGTCGGCCACGATGAACGAGGGATGCAAAGCCAGGGCGCGCGCAATGCCGATGCGCTGGCGCTGTCCCCCGCTGAATTCGTGCGCAAAGCGATGGACGAAGAAGGGATTAAGGCCGACGATTTCCAGCAGGCCCGCTACCTCTTCCTCCAGTTCCTTGCGCCGCTGGTGGCGTTTGAAATTGCGCAGCGGCTCCGCGATGATCTGTCCCACCGAGAAGCGCGGATTGAGCGAGGCGAAGGGATCTTGAAAGATCATTTGCATCTGCCGGCGCTGTTTGCGCACCTCGGAGGGCGAAAGTGTGGTCAACTCTACGCCGTTGAGGCGCACGCTGCCGGCAGTTGGTCTGATCAGTTGGAGAATCGCCCGCCCGGTGGTGGATTTCCCGCAGCCGCTTTCGCCCACCAGGCCAAGCGTTTCCCCGCGCCGAATAAACAGATCCACCCCATCAACCGCTTTGACGTGGCCAGTGGTCAGACCAAAGGCGCCCCCTTTGATGGGAAAATGCACCTTCAAGCCGCTGACTTCCAGCAGCGGTGTGACCTGTTCCTGCTGCTGTGAAGCGCCGGCGGGCGGTAACGATGAATGCTGGCTCATATGCCGTTTCCTTGTCTGCTGTGCGTATGAACTTCTGCGCAAAAAGCCTGCTCAGATACTTATGATGGATAAAAACAGGCGGCCACCTGCTCGCCGCGTCCCACGGACCTGAGCGCTGGCCGCTCCTGTCTGCAGGTCTGTTGCGCGCGTGGACAGCGCGGCGCGTAGGGGCAGCCGCCTGGCGGGTGCAGCAGATCAGGCGGCTGTCCCGCGATGGGAGTCAGCCTGGTCCCACGCTCGTCGCTCAGGCCTGGCATGGACCGCAACAGGCCGATGGTGTACGGGTGCGCCGGCTGCTCAAAAAGCTGCCGCACCGGCGCGGACTCCACGATATGCCCGGCGTACATGACATGCACGCGCTGACAGGTGCCCGCCACCACGCCCAGGTCGTGCGTAATCAGCATGACAGCGGCGTGGAAATCATGGGAAAGATCTTTGAGGAGATCGAGAATCTGCGCCTGAATCGTCACATCCAGCGCGGTTGTCGGCTCGTCCGCGATCAGCAGCCGGGGATTGCAGGCCAGGGCAATCGCGATCATCACCCGCTGACGCATACCGCCGCTGAACTCGTGGGGATAGCTACTGGCTCGTCGCCTGGCATCAGGAATGCGTACCAGGTCGAGCATGGCGATGGCGCGTTGCCAGGCCTGCCTTTTGCTCATGCCCCGCTGGTGACGCCTGACCGTCTCCGCGATCTGAAAACCCACGCTGTAGACCGGGTTGAGCGAGGTCATCGGATCTTGAAAGATCATCGAAATCTTCCCGCCGCGCAACTCGCTCAACTCCTCCTGACTCTTCTCCAGCAGGTTTTCTCCCTCGAAGAGGATTTCCCCGCCGACGATCTGGCCGGGTTTATCGACCAGGCGCATGATCGAAAGGGCCGTCACGCTTTTCCCGCAGCCGCTTTCGCCCACCACACCCAGCGTTTCCCCCGCGCACATGGCGAAAGAAACGTCATCAACCGCCCTGACCACGCCCGCGCGTGTGTAAAAGCAGGTCTGTAGATGTCTCACTTCCAGCAGATTCTCCGTCATCTTCCGCTCTCCCTTCAGTCTTTCGCGCGCGGGTCAAAGGCATCGCGCAGGCCATCGCCAATAAAGGAAAAGGCCAGCACGATCAGTACCAGGGTCACGCAAGGCACCAGCACTTCCCAGGGGTGAACGCTGGTGTAGCGCGCCCCGCTGGCGATCATCAGTCCGAGGCTGGAGCCTGGCGACTGCACCCCCAGACCGAGCATACTGATTCCGGCTTCCCCTACAATGGTCGCGGAAATATCCAGGGTCGCCGCCACTACCACGATACTGAAGAGATTGGGCACGATATGGCGCAGGATAATGCGCGCATTGCCTGTACCGCAGGTGCGGGCCGCTTCGACAAACTGCTGCTCTTTGATCTGCAGCGTCTGCCCGCGCACATAGCGCGCCATCAGTGGCCAGGCGGTGATGGCCAGGGCGATGGCGACCAGGAGCAGGCGGGCATTGCCGTTGGCTCCGATGATGGGCAGCGAGGCAAAGGCGTCGTCAGCACTGGCGCCGAAGATGCCGGTCAGCAGGATGACAAAGAGCAGGCCGGGGAAGGCAAACATCAGATCGGTAAAGCGGGCCAGCAATTGATCGAGCAGACCGCCGTAGTAGCCAGCCAGCACGCCAATAGTGATGCCGAAGACCACATCGATAACCTCAACTATCAGCGCCACGCTCAGCGAGACCAGGATGCCCTGCATCAAACGCGCCAGGATATCGCGGCCAATATCATCGGTGCCCAGCCAGTATTGAGCCGAGGGCAGTTCGTGCAGGCGATCCAGTTCCTCATGGTAATAGTTGTGGTAGTCCTGGGGACCGTAGACCAGTCCATCAACCCCGCTTTTGTAGGGCGCTCCGATATGCTGATAAAGGGGCGGTCCCGCCAGCGCGAGCAGGATCAGAAAACAGAGAAAGCCCAGGCAGACCATCGCGCGTCTATCGCGGCGCAGGCGTCTCAGCGAGTCGCGCAGCGGTGACACAGCCTGGTGCGCGGTCTCATCTGGCGGCAGAGGCTCTCCAGCCGCTCTGTTCATCGCCGGCATCTCAGGCTCGGCGCTCGCCGGCTGTACCGTCCCTGTTGCCGAATCGGCTGCTGCCTGCTCCGAGGCCAGCAAGGCTTCCTCCTGTTCATAGCGGTTGTACGCCTCACTCTCCATCTTGTGTACTCCTATGCCACTTTGATGCGCGGATCAACCAGGCTGTAGAGGAGATCCGACAGCAGATTGCCCAGAACCACCGCCACGGCCAGGACATCAGTTGTTGCCTGGATCACGGGTTAATCGCGTGTGGAGACGGAAGAGAGCGTAATATTCGCGATAACTGGAATATTAAAGATATTTTCGATGAAGAACGCTCCGCTGACCAGAAAGCCTATCGACACGCCCAGTACCGTCACCAGGGGAATCAGCGCGTTGCGCAGCGCGTGACGGCCAATGACCACGCGTTCGCGCAAACCCTTGGCGCGGGCTGTGCGCACATAGTCCTGGCGCAGCACTTCAAGCATCGTCGTGCGAGCCAGGCGCGCGAAATAGGCCATGCCGGTAGCCGCGTAGACCAGGATGGGCACCAGCTTCAATTGGAGATCGTCCCAGGCATACGCCCAGGGTGTGCCCCAGTTCGCCGCCGGCCAGTTTATGCCGCTGGCCTGGTCGAACTGCACAATCACCACCTGGGCAAAGGTTGCCATGACAAAGACCGGAATCGCGTAGAGAATCAGCATCCCGCCCATGCCGAGCGTATCCACCCAGGTATTCGCTCGCAGGGCTGCTATTACACCCAATGGTATGCCCAGCACCACTTGCAGCAGCAGCGCCCACAGGCCCAACTCCAGCGAAACGGGCAGCCCTCTGGCTAAAATGCTGGCCACGTCCTGTCCTTTATAGGCATACGAAAGGCCAAAATTGAGAGTGAGCAGATCGCGCAGATAACGGACGTACTGGGCATACCACGGCAGATCCAGTCCGTAGGTATGTTTCAGCGCCTGGTATGCGGCGGGGGTATAATGCACGCCCAGCATGTTATAGATGGGATCGCCCGGAGCCAGGTAGCCCATAATGAAGGTGATAAAGGTCACGCCGATCACCACAAAGAGCAGCCCGATCAGCCTTTTCAGGAGAAACTGCACCATACTTCACTCCAACCCTCTTCAAAGACGCCACTGCAAGGCCAGCGATGGGGATATCTGGCGCGAGGAAATCGTCCGCGTCAAATCATGGCGCGAGAACCGCCGCCCGCCGTTCTTCATCCGTCCGGCGCTGCTCCAAAAAAACAGCAGCCAGCCAGCTTCCCTGGCGCAACCGCTGTTATTGTAGGCACCCCCATCGAGCCTGTCAAGTCAACTATGCAGCCGTAGCAGGGCTTTCCCCTTCTCCCTTGCCGCCCCACCCCGAAGGTGTAAAAGAGGTTTTTCGAGTGAAGGGACTTTGCCTTTTCACGCGAAAAACCTCTGCAAAAAATAGGGGAGGTGCCTCGTTCATGGAGAAAGCCGTTTTCTGGAGAAGCGTTTATGAGAAGGGGAAAGCCCTGGCAGCTATAGGAAACCCTATTGTTTGCGCGCTGAGGAGATGGATAGCGACGAGGAGGCACATCGCGGCGAGGGGGTGCGGAGGGAAGAAGCGCGGGGAGAAGCACGCCGAAGACAAGGCTTCGGCGTGCCTGGCGCACCCGGCGCTTTAGTTATGAACGGCGATGTAGACTTTGCTCCAGTTGTTGGGAGGCGTCTGACTGGCCGGGTTGTTGGTGATGCCGGTGACGTAGGGCTTCAGGGCATAGGTCGCGGTTCGCTGGAACATAGGTATCCAGGCCACGTTGTTGACCAGCTTTTGCTCGATGTCCTGGTAGAGCGAAGCGCGGTCAGTTCCGAAGTCGCTATCGGCGGTGGTCATCTCCTGCTGGAGTGCCTGCTGATCGCTGGCGCAGGTGCAGAGATTCTGCCCGAAATTCCAGGCGTTGTAAGGCGCGCCCTTGCCGAACTGGAGCGAGGTCCAGTCCTGCTGATCGGGATAGTCCGCGCCCCAGGCGAAGGCCCACATCTGCAAGCCCTTGTTCTGGCATTTGCTCAGCGGCGTCTGCGTGCAGGCGGTTTGCGTAATCTGCCGCAGCAGAGCGTCAAAGCCGATGACCTGCGTGGTCACAGTCACGCCGAGCACATCCAGCCATTGCTGGCGGATGGTCGAAATTTCGCTTTCCAGGAGCGGAGAATTGCTTTCGTAGGTGATCTTGAGCTTGGGGAATGTGCTGAGGGTCAGATTTTCCTCCTGCAACCCTTGCTGGAACAGCGCTTTGGCTTTCGTGCTGTCTCCTTTCGTCGGCGCTCCGGCTGGACAGGTCAGCTTGTTGTTGTAGCCCGGCATGCCCAGCGGGATGATATGGCAGGTGGCTGGATTCAGGCCGTTGTAGAGCGATTTGGAGAGCGCGTCTTTGTTAATCGCCAGGGCGAAGGCCGTGCGAATATTGATATTATCAAAGGGCTTAAAGAGATAATTCATGGTCAGGTAGTCAATGGAGAGCGTATTGTACTGATGGAACTCATTGCCCCTGGCCTCGACCTGCGCATCATTTTCCGGTGGAATACTGGATTGTTCGAGCAAACCGGCCTGGTAATCAGTGTAAGCTGCCTGGGCCGTTTTGTAGAACTTCATATCGACTTCCTGCAATCTGGGCTTCGGACCATAGTAGTTTGGATTGGGCACAAACTCAATACCGGTCTTGTGATCGTAGCTTTTGACCACAAACGGCCCGGCTCCTCCCTGCCCGTTGTTGTCGCTCAGGTGGTCGGTCCATTTGGTTTTCCATTTGTCAATCACGCTTTTTTCCACGATAAACGACGTGGGATAGGTCAGGGCTTTCAGGAAATAGGGCGTCGGGTGGCTGAGAGTCAGCGAGACGGTGTAATCGTCGATGACCTTGATGCTATCGCCGATCAGCGAGGATTTTTTGCCGTTCATGCGCTGCGCCGAGTCCTTAATGGCGCCCAGGTAGGTAGAGGTAATGGTGTTGGTCTGTGAAACTGACGGCGAGAGCGCGCGGTCGATGCTGTACGCCACGTCATTGGCCGTCAGAGGATTGCCATCGCTGAATTTCAGATTATGCGGCAAATGGAAAGTATAGGTGAGATTATCAGGCGAAACATCGTAGGACGAGGCCAGTTGTGGCGTCACCTGCAACTGGTCATTGAGCTGCACCAGGCCGGTGAAGACCATCAATACAGCGCTGACCGATTGTTTATCGGTCGCGATTGCTGGATCGAGCGAATTGAAATCATCGCCGATCACGCTGGTGCGAAAGACCTGCTGGAGTTTAGAAGCTGGCTGTGGAGTTGGATTCGTATTGGCGGGACTTCCGCTGCTGGTGCAGCCAGCCATGAGCACGGCCACGGCGGCCAGCAGTCCCGCCAGCAAACGTAGACTGGTTGGTTTGCCAGATCTCATGATGATTTTCTCCTTGTCAGGGGAATAAACATGCATAGTCTCCTTTGCATCGAACGCCCCATCCAGGAGCGGGAGCGCAGAAGGTGACCCGGAGGGTGGCCCTTGCGCTCCCGCTTGAGGAACTACCAGAAGAGGCAAACGTCTGATCGAAAAGAACGCATGGCGCCATCGCGCCTGCTCCCCTGTTCTCAGGGCATTAGTGCAGCAAGATGTAGATGTTGGCCCAGTCGTTGGGCGGGATCAGGCCAGTGCCGTTATCCACAATGCCGGTGACATAGGGCTGGCGCAGGAAAACGCTGGCGACCTGCTCGATGGGTATCCAGGCCACATCGTTGACCAGTTGTTGTTCGGCCTGCTGGTAACTTTGCAGGCGCGCGCTATCCTGGAAATTGCTGTCGGCGCTGGCCAGGCTCTTTTGCAGACTGAGCTGAAGCGAGACATCGTTGCTGGTATTCTGTCCGTAGTTCATGTTGTTAAAGACCGAGCCGCTGCCAAACTGGCGGGTCAGCCAGTTCTGGGGATCGGGATATTCGCCCACCCAGGACAGTCCCCACATCTGCAAGCCCTGCGAGTTGCCGGTCGCGGCTGAAACCTGGTCCAGCAGCGTGTTCGAGTCCACCGGCACAGCGGTCACGGTCACGCCCAGCACCTTCTGCCACATTGAAACCAGCGCCTGCACCTCCTGGCCAAAATTGCTGCCGGTGGCGTAGGTCAGTTTAATGGGGGGCATCTGAGAAACGCTGGTCCATTTCTCTTCGGTCAGACCCTGCTTCAGCAGCGCCTGGGCCTCTTTGGCGTTGCCTTTGAGCGATGTTGTGCCGTCCGGTCCTGTCAGGTTCGGGTTGTAGCCGGGCATGCCCTGCGGGATGATATGGTTGGTCGGGATGACCGTGTTTTTCCAGACGGAACTGGCAATGGCCGTCTTGTCAATGGCCAGCTCAAATGCCTGGCGAATATGAATATTGTCAAAGGGAGCGACCTTGTAGTTCATCGTGTAGTAGTTGATCCACAACTGCGGCACCTTATGATAATCGGAGCGACTGGCGATACCCGGCAGCGCCTGGAGCGGCACCCCGGCGGTATCGACCGTCCCTTTGGCATAGGCGTTATAGGCCGCTACTTCCTGGGTGTAGAATGGGAAGTTCACCTGGCGCAACTGCGGCCTGGGACCATAATAATGGGGATTGGGCACAAACGAAATCTTCTGTCCGTGGATGTATTCTTTGACGATGAACGGACCGTCAGCGCCGCCCTGGGTCAGATTATTGGTAAAGCCGCTGCCATACTGCTGCACCATTTTTTGCTCAAGTACATAGGCACAGGCCTTGGTCAACATGCTCAGGAAGTAGGGCGCCTTCGTTTTCAGAGTAATCTCAACCTTTGTATCGCCATCTGCCTTCAAACTATCGCCGATGAGCGTCGTGATGCCGCCCGCCAGCAGTTTATCGGAGTCGCGGATCAGGCCCAGGTAAATCGGGGCCGTGGTCGATTTGGTGGCCGGCAACAGCGCGCGATTGAGACTGTAAACCACGTCATTCGCGGTCAACGGTGTGCCATCGCTGAACTTCAGGCCGTTGCGCAGGATAAAGGTCCAGGTCAGTCCATCCTTACTCTGCGACCAGCTCTGAGCCAGCCCTGGCTGCACTTCCAATTTATCATTCACCTGCACCAGACCGGTAAAAAGCATCGAGATAACGCTCAGAGAATTTTGATCGTAGGCCAGCGCCGGGTCCAGCGTGGTCAGATCAGAGCTATTATTGAGCATAATCAATGGTGAATTAAAGATCTGCTGATTGGCCGGGGCTTTGGTCGCTTTGGGCGGTCCCGCATTGCCCAGCGAGCAACTGGTAAAAAGGAGAGCAAGAAATAAACAGAGCGCCGGGGAAGCCAGCCTCTGAATGGTTTTCTTATCAATACGCATGTGTCAGAATCTCCTCGAACAGACAATTGTGATAGTGAGCGAAGTCAGATGTATTATTCATAGCTATGGTCTATAACGAAAAGCAACCGGGTGATGGCGCACGGATAGGACAAATGAGATGTCAACATAACATGAAGGAATAGGAGCCATGCCCGCCGCCTGCTCTACCCGCTACGATCAGTTATCAGTCAGGGTTG
>DASZXF010000484.1:0-12237 GCA_035546055.1 Ktedonobacteraceae bacterium | reverse complement strand
GGTTGGGCCGGGTCCAACCTGCCACCTCCTCCAATCCTTAAAGAACCAGGACGAGTCGCGCAGCGACGAGGAGTCAACCACGACGTTCATCCTTTCCCTGGGCGTGGAGAGGGGAAACGCACCCATGCGGCGCTGGAAAAGTGGGAGGGCTGATATTTGGAGCAAGGACTGATACAAATGAGGACAGAGAGAAGGGATGTAGGTAGCCCAAACGGCGTTAGGTGAAAAATGGCTTGACAGTCATAACTAGCGTGATGTATCATCCTGAGATGAGGGTTCATTTTCTCTTGTTTCAGACTACGGGCGGTTGCTGAAATTGGTAGACAGGGCAGACTTAGGATCTGCTGACCTCAAGTCGTGAGAGTTCGAGTCTCTCACCGCCCATTTCTTCAGTGGAATAAATCAGTTCCCTGTAGTGTATGTAGTCATTGAGCAGAGCGCGGGAGTGGTTCAGTGGTAGAGTGCCTCCTGGTTATGGAGAAAATCACGGGCTTGATCCCCATTTCCCGCTGTTGGCAAGTGGCGTGGGGGCAATACCTCTTTGCACTTTCCAACGAATCTAGCCGTTCGGTATAATGAGACGAGAGTGTGCTGCGCAGGGCTGCGCTTCTCAACGATGCCCTGAAGAGAGAGCAAAACTATCACACTTGTTTGTTGGAGGACATGTGAAGGTTTCGGTTGAAACACTGCCTACCAGTGAGGCAGTATTGAATGTAGATTTCTCCTGGGAGGAGCTGGAAAAGGCTTCTGATAAGGCGTATCGCAAGCTGGTACAAAAAGTTGATATTCAGGGTTTCCGGCGCGGGAAAGCCCCGCGTTCCCTTCTGGAGCGCAAACTCGGTAAAGAGTATATTTACCAGGAGGGTCTCGATGATTTGATGAACGAGGCCTATCGCGATGCTCTGAAAGAGCATAATCTTGTCCCTCTGACACAGCCAGATCTGGAGGCGCCCATTCTGGAGATCGGTCAGCCCTACCACTTTAGCTTGAAAGTTCCCATTTTGCCAGAGGTTGAGCTGGGTGATTATAAGTCGCTGCACTTTGAGCGTCCGCCGGCGGATGTGACCTCTGAGGAGGTGGAGAAGGAACTGGAGCAGACGCGCGAGCGCCTGGCAAGCTGGGATGAGGTGGACCGCCCGGCTCAGATTGGCGACCGGGTTACGATGGATCTAAAGTTGACTGTGGAGGACCAGACGGTTTCTGATCTGAAGGATAATCCTTTTGAGCTGACCAATGAGCGCCACGGCCTCTTTACCGGTCTGGATGAGAATGTGGTGGGGATGAAGGCCGGCGAGAGCAAGACGTTTAGCGCGACCATCCCGGAGGATTATTCCAACGAGAAGTACGCCGGCAAGACCTCGCATTACGAGGTGACGCTGTATAAAGTCGAGTTCAGGGATCTGCCGGAACTGGATGACGCCTTTGCCATTCAGGCCAGCAACGATGAGTATCAGACCATCGAGGACTTCCGCAAGGCGACCAGCGACCGTCTGCTGGACGCCAAGAAGCGCAAGATTCGCGAAGAGCTGCGCGAACAGGTGCTGAACGCGGTGATTGAGCAGGCCCAGATGAACATTCATCCGCTGCTGGTCCACGAGGAACAGCACGAGATGATGCACCAGATGGGGCATCTGCTGGAGCAGCAACGCATGTCGATGGATCAGTATCTCATGCTGGTCAAGAAGACGCCGGAAGAGTACGAAGAGAGCCTCAAGCCGGAGGCCGAGAAACGAGTTCGCCAGCAGCTCGTGCTGGACGCCGTGATTAAGCAGGAAGAGATCAAAGTCTCGCCAGAGGAACTGGAGTCTCTTTTCCGCTTCTACGCTCAACTGGGTCAGGCTTTGCCGCAGACCGAAGAGCAGGTGCGGAGTCTTGCCAGCAGTCTGCTGCGTGAGAAAGCTGTAACGCGTTTGCTTGAACTGACCACCGATCCCGATCCTGATGAAGTGGCGGCGGAAGAGGAAGCAGAAGTGGAAGCGAGCGAGGAAGGCGCGCTGGCCGCCGCCGTTGAGGCTGGCGAACTGGAGAACGAAAGTGCGCCAGAGGCAGGTGCCGGGGTCGAGGAGACCGCCGCTACACAAGAGGCAACGGCGCAAACCTCAGCAGAAGAGGCCACTGAATAGGCTTTTTCTGCCAGAAAGCGAGAAAGCGGGCTGCGATCTGGGGTATACTTAATCAGGGCTCCAGAACGTAGCCCGATCCGGGAAAGAGCATAGAGCAGAATTCAGTATAGTAGCGGGCGCTCAGAGGGTTGTCCCGCAGACAAAGGTGACAGACGTGGCAAACTCGAAGAATATACGGGCGACGTATCGCTGCTCGTTTTGTGGTAAAAGTCAGGATCAGGTGCAACGCTTGATTGCCGGTCCTGGTGGAGTGTACATCTGCGATGAGTGCATCGACCTCTGTCGAGAAATCATCGAGGAGGAGCAATCCACTGTAGCTAAGCCACGTCTCCAGGCAGGGAAGATACCTTCGCCCAAGAAGATTTATGAGCAGCTCAGTCACTATGTAATCGGGCAGGAACGCGCCAAGAAGTCGCTGGCCGTGGCCGTGTACAACCACTACAAGCGCATTGGCGTGGGCATGCAGATCGATGAGGTAGAGCTGGGCAAGAGCAACATCCTGATGATCGGTCCGACCGGCTCAGGCAAGACCTTGCTGGCTCAAACCCTGGCCAAAGTGCTCGATGTACCTTTCTGCATCGCGGACGCGACCGCGTTGACAGAGGCCGGCTATGTGGGTGAGGACGTGGAGAATATTCTCCTGCGCCTGATCCAGACGGCTGATTTCGATATCGCCCGTGCCGAGCGTGGCATCGTCTATATCGACGAAATCGACAAGATCGCGCGCAAATCGGATAATCCATCGATCACCCGTGATGTCTCCGGCGAAGGCGTTCAGCAGGCTTTGTTGAAGATCATCGAGGGTACGGTGGCCAATGTGCCCCCGCAGGGCGGGCGCAAGCATCCCCACCAGGACTTCATTCAGATCAACACAGCCAATATCCTGTTCATCTGCGGCGGCGCCTTCGAGGGTCTGGAAAAGATCGTCGAGCAGCGCCTGGGCAGCAACAAGACCATGGGCTTCCGCTCCACGGTGGTCGTGCCAGAGGCCGAGGACAAGGACAAAGAGTCCGTGCTGGCCCGGTTAATCCCGGATGACCTCCTGAAGTATGGCCTGATCCCGGAATTCGTCGGGCGCCTGCCCGTCAGCGTCTCCCTGGACAGCCTGGATAAGCAAGCCCTGATCCGTATTTTGACGGAACCCAAAAACGCGATCATCAAACAGTATCAGAAATTGCTACAATTGGATCGGGTGGAACTCAACTTCACAAACGATGCCCTGGAAGAAGCAGCGGAACGGGCGCTCAAGCAAAAAACTGGCGCGCGCGGTTTACGCAGCATCATCGAAGACGTGCTCTTAGATGTCATGTACGAGATCCCCTCCAGAGCGGACGTGAAGAAGGTGGTGATCAACGGAGATGTGATCTCGCATACCAATAAACCGTTGCTGATTACCCGCAGCGAGCGAGCGAGTGCATATTCCGAAGATGAGTCTGCTTAACGCAGGCTCATCCGTCTTTCGGACCATTTCTCATCAGATTAGGAAGCAGGCGGAATCGTGAGCGAACAAGAGCGCAAAGAAACATATCAGGATACGCAGGAAGCGGGTGAAAGCTATCCACTCGTCGCGTTGAAGAGCATGGTAGTGTTTCCTCGCACTCGGATGACGCTATCCATCGCGCGTGAGAAATCGATGCGCGCGGTCGAGGAAGCAATGCTCCAGACCAGGCATTGCCTGGTGGTGGCAGCCCAGCGCGACGCGGACATTGACGATCCTGAGCCCAAGGATATCTGTTCGACGGGCACGCTGGTGGATATTACCACGATGCATCGCCAGCAGGATGGCAGCTTGCAGGTGCTTTTTAGCGGTCTGCAACGCGTCCAGATTGATGATTATCCTGAACTGGAGCCATACTTGCGGGCGGTGGTCAGTGTGACCGAAGATACGCAGCAGCAGGGTTCGCAGGTGGATGCGATGGTGCGCCATACGACCAGCCTGTTTGAGCGCTATGCGCAGCTGAATCGCCGTTTCTCGGCGGAAGATATTAACTCGATTGTCGCCCTGAAAACTGCCAGCCGTCTCTCCGATATGCTGGCGGCCCATGTGGTGTCAGATCCGCAGCAGCAGCAGGATTTGCTGGAGACGCTGGACCCCCTGGCGCGCCTGGAAAAAATCTGCGTGATTATGGGCAATGAGATCGAGATTCTCGAACTGGAGGCGACTATTCGCAGCCGGGTGCGCTCTCAGGTCGACCGCACGCAGAAGGAATTTTACCTGCGCGAACAGTTGCGGGCTATCCAGGAAGAGTTGGGCCTGGAGACGACCAGCGAAGCTGGCGAACTGCGCGAACGCATGAGCGAGAAGACGCTGCCGCCGGAGGTCGAGACCAAGGTTCGCAAAGAGATCGACCGCCTGGAGCGCACGCCTCCTCAATCGGCGGAGATCGCCGTTCTGCGTTCGTACATCGATTGGGTGCTGGCTCTGCCCTGGACCGAGCGCACCGAGGACGTTTTCGACATCAATCGCACGCGCGAGATCCTCGACTCGGACCACTACGGGCTGGAGAGTATCAAAGAGCGCATCATCGAATTTCTGGCCGTGCGCGAGTTGCGCCAGAAGCGCGCCAGCGCCGACAGCAGCTATCGCGGCGAAAGTCAGGGCCAGATCCTCTGCCTGGTCGGACCTCCAGGGGTGGGCAAAACCACCCTGGGACACTCCATCGCGGAATCGCTGGGACGCAAATTCTCGCGTATTTCGCTGGGTGGCGTCCATGACGAGGCGGAGATTCGCGGACACCGGCGCACCTATGTCGGCGCTCTGCCTGGACGCATCATTCAGGCCATGAAGACAGTCGGGGTGCGCAATCCAGTTTTCCTGCTGGACGAAGTGGACAAGCTCTCATCCGAGTATCGCGGCGACCCCTCGGCGGCCCTGCTGGAAGTGCTGGATAGTGAGCAGAACAGCAATTTCGTCGATCATTACCTGGAAGTGCCCTTTGATCTTTCCGAGGTCTTTTTCATCTGCACCGGCAACGTCAAATATCAGATCCCGCGTCCTCTGCTGGACCGCATGGATGTGATTGAACTGTCGGGCTATACGCTGGACGAAAAGATCAACATTGGTATGCGCCATATTCTGCCCAAAGTGCTGCGTGAGCATGGCCTGACCTCCGATCAGGTCAAGATCTCGCAGGCAGTCATGAGCGCTATCATCACCGGGTACACCAGGGAGGCCGGCGTGCGCCAGCTTGAGCGTCAGCTCGCGGCCATCTGCCGCAAGGCCGCCCGCCGCGTCCTGGAAAAGCCCAACACGCATATTCGCCTGACCGCCAGCAATCTGGAGCAATACCTGGGCATGGCGCGTTTCAACGATATGCCGGTTATTCAACGGCAACAGGTGGGCGTGGTAACGGGTCTGGCCGTCACCGAAGTGGGCGGCATTCTCCTGCCCGTCGAAGTCGCCACCATGACCGGCAAAGGCGAGTTGCTCGTCACGGGTCAGCTCGGCGATGTCATGCGCGAATCGGCCCTGGCCGCGCTGTCCTACATTCGCTCGCGTGCCAAAGAATTGCAGATCGATCCCAACTTTCAGGACAACATGGACCTGCACATCCATATGCCGGAAAACGCCCTGCCCAAGGACGGTCCTTCGGCGGGCATCACCATCGCCTCCGCCCTGGTTTCCGCCATCACCGGGCGCATGGTGCGTTCCAGCGTGGCCATGACCGGTGAAATCACCCTGCGCGGACGTGTGCTGGCCATTGGCGGTCTGAAAGAAAAGGTGCTGGCGGCCCATCACGCCAACATTCATAACCTGATCATTCCGATGGAAAACCGCAAAGACCTGGCCGAGATCCCGGAGAAAATTCGCCACTCCATCCACTTCACCCTGGTTGACTCCATGGATCAGGTGATTGACGCCGCGCTGCTGCCACGCGAAAGCGCGGAGGCGGAGGGCGAAGAAGAGGCTTCGCTGCCCCCGGTCGCGCTCGACGAGCGCACCGCCGGCAAACGCCAGCGCCGGCGCGCGGCCCTGCCCTCAGAGGAAGACCAGAGCGGCAACCAGGCGCCCGAACAGGATATCATCATTCCGCCTGATCGTCTGCCCGGCGATAATTATCCGCCAGCCCACGCCGGCGACCAGCCCGCGCCATAAGCGGCCCCGGGATCTCCTGGCGGCGGTCTGGCGCCGTACCAGGCCGCGCGGGCTTTTTCCTCCCTTCTCGTAAGGGGTTAACCGTTGAGGATACTGCAATAATAATAGAAGTGGCCGGCCATTACTCGGTAGAATTAACGAGGAGGTTAGAAGAATACATGTTCATGTGTTCATTCTGACCTCTTCATTCGTTCTTACTAAGTAGGACAAAGCTGGTCGCTTCCTTCCAGATGTGCCCTTCACCACAAAATTGGTGAAATTTATCATATACAAATCGCATTTACAGGCGTATATTCTCTGTAGTACAAAAACGGAAGAGCACCATCGGCTTAGCAATGGTATAAAACCATTCGTCCTGGACCGCGCAGATACCGTTTTCTGGCGGACAACTATCGCAGCATCATCAGGAGGTACGTTTTCATGGGACAAGACCCCAATCAGTATCCTAACCCATATGGGCAGCCGCCGTCCGGTGGCGTGCCGCCGCAGAGTGGTGAGTACTATCAGGGCTATCAGCAGCCGGCATCCGGCTACCAGCAGCCCGCTCCTGGCTATCAGCAGCCGTATGGTCAGCCCACCCCTGGCTATCAACAGCCGTATGGTCAGCCTGGCGGGCAGGGTCAGTACAACACTGCCAACCCGCTTGGTCCCACCACCATCAACATGGAGCCTAATGTCGCCGCCGGTCTGAGCTACTTCACCTGGGTGGCTGGTCTGATTTTCTTCTTGATCGAAAAACAAAATCGCTTTGTGCGCTTCAACGCCATGCAATGCATGCTCTTGACTGCTGCGTATATCATTCTTCAGGTCGTTCTCAGCATAGTCATTGGTGTCCTGGGGGCGATTTCGACCACCCTGGCCTGCATTGCGACTCCTATCTACAGCCTGCTGGGCCTGGCTGCTTTCGTGCTCTGGATCATCTGCATGATCAACGCCTTTCAGGGGAAATACTTCAAAGTTCCTTTCATTGGCGATTATGCCGAGCGCTGGAGCGGTTCTGGCATGGGCACTCCGCTGCGCTAAGCCAATCAGCGGCGTTGTATCATACCTCGCCTGTGCGGTCAGTCAACGGCTGGCCGCACAGGCGCTTTTTGTGTACCTGAACAAGATGGCGCATCCCCCGAAAAAGATGATCGATTGCCTCTGAGGGCGAGCTATGCTATACTTGCCACGAATATGTGAAGGGAGCCTATTGTATGGAATACGAGGATACCTCGCGTTTACAAAACCCGTTTCTGGTGGGTGAGCGCATCTATTTGCGACCCCTGGAGCCGGCTCAGGATAATCATCTCTACTCCACCTGGATGAATGACGCCGACACGCGGCGCTATTTCTCCGTCTATCCCACCAGCGATACGCGCGGGAAAGAGCGGCTGGAGCAGTTATATAAAGATGGCAAACATATTATTTTCGGCGTGGCTTTGAAAAGCGATAACCAGTTGATCGGCCTGGTCGGACTGAAGGATATCAATACGCTCAACCAAAGCGCCGAGTTCTATAACATCATCGACCGCCGTTTCTGGGGCAGGGGCTATGGAACTGAATGTACCACCCTGATGCTGCAGTATGGCTTTATGGAATTAAACCTCAACCGTATCCAGACGCAGGATATGGAGGAGAATATCGGTGGGCAACGGGCGGATGAGAAGGCGGGCATGAAATACGAGGGCACCCTGCGCCAGGTGATCTTCCGTTTTGGCAAGTACCACAATGTGCGCGTCTACAGTATTCTGCGTGAAGAGTATCTGGAGAAGCAGAAGCAGTAATGGGCATAACGATTCAAGAGATTACCGACAAGGAGCAGTGGAACGGCTTTCTTCTCAGTCAGCCGCGCGGTCATCTGCTGCAATCCTACGAGTGGGGCGAGCTGAATCGCTACCTGGGCGGCCAGATCTATCGCCTGGGCGCGCTCGACGACGGGCGCCTGGTCGGCGCGATGATGCTCACGCTCTCACCAGTGGCGGGCAATCGCGTCCCTCTGAACTGGCTCTACAGCTCACGCGGTCCCACAGTGGAACATCCCGACTCGCCCGCGCTGGCAGCGCTGATCGAATACGCGCAAAAAGTCCTGGGCAGAAAGCATCACGCGGTCGCCCTGCGCCTGGAACCCAATATCGCGGACGACGATCCCGCTATGGAAAACTGGCTCGCGACCTATCGCGGGCTGGGCTTCCAGACCAATCCCTACGCCGTGCATGGTCGGCGGAGCTGGGTGCTGGATATTCGCCCCGGCGCTGACGAACTGCTGGCGAAGTTTAAAATGACCTGGCGGCAGAATGTGCGCAGCGCCGAACGCAAAGGCGTGGTTATCCGCGAGGCCAGCAGCGAGGCGGATTTCGAGGCCTACTATGCGCTGCTCAAGCTGACCAGCGAACGAGACGCCTTTTTTATCCACGGCAAGGACTATCACCAGGAAATTATGCGCCAGTTCGCCGGCAAGGGCGATGTGGTGCTCTACCTGGCCGAACACGAAGGCGAGGCCATCGCGGCCAAGATGCTGATTCGCTTTGGCGACTGGTGCTGGGACATGTTCGGGGCGACTTCCAATCTCAAACGCAACCTCAAACCCGCGTATCTCTTGCAATTCCGCTGCTTCCAGTGGGCGCAGGCGCGCGGCTGTAGCTTCTTCGATTTTCGTACCATCCCGGAAATTCTGGAACCGGGTGAAGAGATGTGGGGGGTATACGAATACAAAAAGGGTTTCGGCGGCTTTTCACGTCTGAACATTCCAACCCAGGACTACATCTATCACCCGATTATCTATAGCGCCTGGCGCAAATCGGTTGAGATTCGCCGGGCCAGACGGCACGAGGAGCGCCGGAAGGTGGAACTGGAGCGCGCCGCTCGTGGGACCGCGCAGGCCGCTCAAACTCCCGCAGCTTCCCCGCAACCAGGGCAGGCGCAGCAATAAGCAGAGGCAAATCTTTCAACGGGATGGCCATCAGAAAGGATCTTTATGGAAGCGCGTATCATTACCGATAGCCAGCAATGGAATGATTTTGTCGCGGCCTCGGAATGTTGCAATATTACCCAGTCCTATGAATGGGGCGAACTTGTCCCGCTCCTGGGTTCCCAGACCATGCGCGTGGGTGTGATCGATGACGATGGAAAGCTCTGCGCGGCCATGTTGCTGCTGATTAGCCGCGCCCCGATTATTCACCGTCCCTATTTCTACGCGCCGCGCGGACCGGTCATCGATGATCCCACCTCTCCGGCCATGGACGTGCTGCTCGACTTTGTGCGCGCCGAGGCCCGCAAGCAGGGGGCTTTTATGCTCAAGATTGAGCCAAGCGTCGGCGATAAGGATGAAAAATGGCTGATGGCCTTACAGCAGCATCATTTTCATCCTGTGCCCTATGCTGTGCATATTCGCAATGAGTGGGTGTTGAATATCCAGCCCGACGAGAAGACGCTGCTGGCAGGTATGAAGGAAAAGTGGCGCTACAACATTCGCCTGGCCGGACGCAAGGGCGTGACTGTGCGCAAGGGCGAAAGCCAGGCCGATTTCGACGCCTTTTATAAAATCTACGTGACCACCAGCGAGCGCGACCAGTTTTTCATCAATAGCAAGGCCTTTTATGAAGAGGTTATGCGCCTCTTCAGTCAGGATGACCGCTACGCGCTGTTCCTGGCCGAGTACGAAGGCAGGCCAATCGCGGGCATTATCGTCCTGCGCTACGGACGCTGGAGCTGGTACATGTATGGTGCCTCTTCCAACGAGCAGCGCAACCTCATGCCCAATCACCTCTTGCAGTGGACCGGTATGCAATGGGCCAAAGAGCATGGCTGCTGGTATTATAATTTCCGTGGCATTCCTGAAATTCTGGAAGAGGGACAGGAACTCTGGGGCGTGTACGTCTTTAAACGCGGCTTCGGCGGCTACGCCATGCGCTCTCTGGAGACGCATGATCTTGTCTACCAATCCCTGGTCTACGGCGTCTACATGCGTATGCTGGAAGTGAAACGGCGGCGCGACGAAAAGCGTCAGCACCGCGACGCCCGCCAGGTCATGCACCCATCTGATCCCGGCGAGAAAGTCGCCGCCCCCGTCGAAAAGCGCAGCAGCGAAAGCTAATAACCTGCATCGGCGGCGCATATTCTCTGAGCACCGCCGATGCAGGGGCAAGTTGAGTTCAGGGCAGGCCGATTACCTGGATGTCCTGCGGGTGTTCGACAGTAAAGCGATAATCCAGTTTGTATTCTCCGTCGGGGGCCAGGGTGAAGCGCCAGGTCAGCAGTTCCAGTTTGCTGCGCTCGGCGGGCTGGGGCTGGATAGCCTGATTCTTGACTTTGACGCGCTCGTGCTGCGAAACTGGCAGATTGTCACGAATGATGACATGGCGTGCGAAGGCGGCGTAATTGTGGATAGTGATGCGATAGGCATAGGTAATGCGGCGTAAATCGCCCTGGAGCAAGGTGCCTTTTTCGACGGTGCGCTCGATCTGTTCGCGTTTGATTTTGAGCGTATCATCGATGCCCAGGAAGACCTTCAACTGCTCGCGAGGCGCGGTCATCTTGATCTGCGTGGTGCCGACATATTCACCGTTCAAGAAAATGCTGCTGGAGCCGGGCAGCAGGACGCGCTCGCTTGTATTTGTGATGCGCGCACGCACATGAGCGGCGGGATCGAGCGCGGGCGCGCTGACATAATCGAACTCGCAGGGCAGGTTATCGCGCGCGATGGTCGTTTTATGCGGCGAGTTATCGGATGGAATGTCCACCGAGCGGGCGATTTTAAAGACGTAGGCTGTGCCGCTCTGCTCGGTAGTCGCGGTGGCAACCTCGGCCTGCACAGGCGGCGGTGGCGGCGCGGCTTCTTCCAGCGGCAAACCGCCGAACTGATCGAACGCCAGCGCCGGAGGAGCGCCGGGGGCCATAGCTTTGCGCGGTGACGCGGCCTGCGATCTCATCGCCCCGGCGGCGGGAGCGGCGTAGACAATCGGCGGCGGAGGCGCATAGACCTCCAGGTAACGGGGGTGCAGCTCAGGCAGAACAGCGGCCTGGCTGGGGCGAGCCGTGGAAAGCGCCAGCCTGACCTGATGCCAGTTCTCGCCAGTCGCTTGCTGTACCAGACCTGTATAGGTCAGTTCAACCTCGCCTTTGTTGCCATCCTCATCCAGGTTCACACGTACATCGTACTGAGGCTGCCAGGAGGCCTGTGTGACCAGGTACGAGAGTTCGAGGGTAAATTCGCCCTCCTGTGCCATCTCGACCGTCACCACGGCGGCCAGACGATCCGGCTGACCGTGGCCCTGTTTGCCGGCCAGTTCGCGTCGTTTCGCGTCCAGTTCTGCCTGAATCTGCTTCTGCTGCACATCCAGATCCTGTTCAGTTTCCGCGTTTTGTAGCGCCTGATTGGCCGTGAAAGTAAAGAAATCGGCGCAATCCTGGGCCTTCATCTGTCCGTTGGCCAGCCCTTTGGCGAATTCGCGCGAATGCTCGCCGAGCGCGCGCAACCACTGGCGGCGGTCGTTCAGCGCCTCCCGGCGTGCGCGCAGCAGATCAATGCGCTGCTGAAGCAGATCGCAGGCGGTCTGAAGCTCCAGGAGTTCGCTGACAGGCGGACGGCTATAAAAAGCGGTTTTGATATCGACATCGAGGATACGCGAACCTTGCGGACCTTGCCCGGAGGCTCGCAGCGACTCACGCAGAAACTGGGGCAGGTCGTTGACGCGCAATTCATGCTCGCCCGCCGCGAGTTGCAAGCTGCCGGCGCGGGTAATCAGAGCGCGATCAGCATAGACGGTGACTTCTTTAATGGGGGCTGCGAGATCAGTCATACGTTTCTCCCTGAGAGTGATGTACTGGAGAAAAAGAGTCTCCAGAAAGAATTAACGCCCGCCAGCCCCCAAAAGTTCATACGCAATAGCATGGTCTTCTCCCATTTCTCTCTATCAGATATGAGCCATCTCACAAGAGGATCCCGTTGGGAACGTCGTGGTTGACTCCTCAGCGCCTGCGGCGCTTCGCAAGGTCTTTTGGAGGTGGTGACAGGTTGGGCTCAGCCCAACCTGTCAC
>DASZXF010000483.1:0-18080 GCA_035546055.1 Ktedonobacteraceae bacterium | reverse complement strand
AGCAAGAGCAGAGCGATGATGGGCGCCAGACCTCCGGCGAAGGGGGCCGCGAGTTGATAGCCCAGCGAGGCACCGCTGTAACGCGCTCGCGTGCCAAAACGCTCGGCGATCAGAGCTGCCTGCGGACCATAGACCCAGGCGTGGAAGAGGGCCAGCGAGAGCACCACCGCCAATCCGAACAACCACGGCGAAGCGCTATTCATCAGCAGGAAGTAGGGGAAGGCAAAAGCGATCATCAACAGGCAGCCGATGAGGTACCAGACACGCCGGTTAAAGCGATCCGAGAGCGCGGAAAAGAGAGGAATGGTGAAAAGCTCAATCACCGCCGCAATGGTAATCGAGTTCAGAACCAGCGTCTTCTCAAGACCCAGCTTCTCCACGCCGTAGGTAATCACGAAGGTTGAGAAGAGGTAGAAAGGCGCCTGCTCAACAAAACGCGCGCCCGCGCTGAGCAGAATTTCAGGCGTGCTGTGGCGAAAGGCAGCGAGAATGGGTGCCGAGGCCTTGAGATTATTCGCCTTGACCTGCTCAAACAGCGGCGTCTCCATCACACTCAGGCGCACATACAGACCGATCACGATCAAGGCCGCGCTGATATAGAAAGGAATGCGCCAGGCTCCGACCAGGGCGCCATTGGTGGCCAGGAAACCGCTACCAGCAGCGGACTGTACAATATTGACGATGATAGTCGAGAGAATCAGCCCGATGGGTACGCCAATCTGCGCCCAACTGGCCCAGAAGCCGCGATGACGCCGATGGCCATACTCCAGGGCCAGCAGGACCGAACCGCCCCACTCGCCTCCGACGCCCAGACCCTGGCCAAGGCGCAAAAGCACCAGAATGATCGGCGCGGCTACGCCCAGAGTCGCATAGCCCGGCAGAAAACCTATCACCAGGGTTGAGATACCCATCAACAACAGCGTTGCGATCAGGGTCGATTTCCGGCCAATACGATCACCCAGGTGCCCAAAAAGCGCACCGCCAAAGGGCCGGGCGATAAAACCAACGAGAAAGGTAAACAGCGAGAGAAGCGTGCCCACGAATTGATCAGTCGTGGGGAAAAAGACCTGGGGAAAAACCAGGGTCGCCATCGTGCCGTAGAGAAAAAAATCATACCACTCGATAGCTGTACCCACCGTGCTTGAGAAGATGACTGCCCCCATTGATGAGCGTGAGGTAGTTTCGTTCTGAGTCGCCATAGTTTCCTCCAGTACTGGCCAGCCAGGGCCAGACGTACCAGCATAACACAACATTGTGGAAAACTGCAGTGGACGACGAAAATCGCTTCACCTGCGAACAGGACGCGATACAGGAAACGGGCGCTTATCAGCCCGCCATATACGAGGGAAAAGAGCCTGGACGTTCTAGCCACTCATTCAGGCAACAGGCCAATAAACCATATGCCAAGTATACCATATGGTCTGACAGGGATTCCGCTCTCAGTTTAGCAGGAGTCGGGTTTTCTGCTCAAAGGTTGGCAGCAGTTTCTCAGGTAGAAACTCAACCACCAGCAAAAGCGCAACTGGCGGTATGGGGAGCCAGAATGGCGCTCACTTTGTCCAATGGCCTCACCAGATTGGGCGCAGGCGTGCAGGCATAATGCCGTCATTGGTCAGCAGAGCCAGACGATAGAGGTCCACGCGACAGGCCTGCATCCGCTCAAAGCCCAGCAGACCCGCGCAGCGCAGTTCCAGGTGCGCCAGAATCTCCTCAGCCGTGTGAGCGCAGGCCCAGCCCTTCTCGGTCAACACCACCAGTTTCTCGCGTCTATCGTGTGGATTGGCCCGCCGCGCGACATAGCCCCGCTGCTCCAGATAATCAAGCATCTGGCTGGCCGCCTGTTTGGTAATGTCCAGAAACTCCGCCACTTCCTTACCCGTCGCCCCCGCCGGGGTGAGTCGCTGAAAAACAAAGCCATGCACAGTGCGCAGGTCGTCGTATCCTCGCCGCGCCATCTCACCATTCAACTCATCCACCAGCGCGCGATAGGTAATCGCCAGCAGGGTAAAAAGCTCATACGGCCCCGATGTCTGTTCCATCTCTTTTTCCTTTATACACTCATCTCCAGGGACTGCCCCACGCTACATGATCGACGTTCCTTCCTCCTGGTCAAGCTGCCTGACAGGTTATCCACAGAGTATATCACAGATCCGTCAAGTGCCTTGACAGGTTATCCACAGAGCACCTGGCAGGGCATCTTCTCCTGTTTCATCCTGAAACATCTCGCCGCAGAGTTTTTTGGTTTTCCCGTTTTGCCTCTGTTGCCTCGCGCCGCCTGCGGCGGCGCAAGTTTGACGAATGATGCAGGGCCAGCCGGGCTGCGCCCGGCTGGCCCTGCATCATTCTTCTTTTAGGGGTGGGGAGGCATGACAAGCAACAGAAGGAAAATCACCAGGAGAGGAAAAAGCGATACATGAGAAAGCCTTGCTCTGGAAAAGGGGTGACTTGCCGGGCGAAATGAGGAGAAGTGCCCTCATTTTTGAGGTAACTGGCCCGGGATGTTATGTTGTACAATGAACACATGGACGCTGAGGTACAGAAATCTCCAGATAATCGAGAGCAGCGCGCCCTGCACAGTGACGAGGCCACCTCACTTTTACGCGGCAACCGCGAGCTGGCGGTGTTGTATGCCATTGCCAGTCTGTTGAACCGCAAGGTTGAGGTGCGCGAAATCCTGGCGGAGGTGCTGGGTCAGGTGACAAAGCTCTTTGGTCTGCAAACCGGCTGGGTCTGGCTGCTGGACGAGGAACGACACCCCTATCTGGCGGCTTCACTGGCCCTGCCGCCTTACCTGGGAGAGCATCACGAGCGCATGACCGGTTCATGTCTGTGCCTGGATACCTTTCTGGCAGGCATGCTGGCCGGAGCCGCCAATATTGATGTGTTTCGTTGCAGCCGTCTGAAAAATGCCGAGCGCGAGGGCGATCCCACCTCCTGGGGGCTGCGCTTCCATGCCAGTGTGCCCATTTACGCGGGCGAGACGGCGCTGGGCATGCTGAATGTGGCGAGCGAGGACTGGCGGGAATTGAGCGAGGAGGAGTTGCAACTGCTGCATATTGTGGGCGATCAGATCGGCCTGGCCATTCAGCGGGCACGCCTGGCGGGGGAACATATGCGCGCGGCCACGCGCCTGGCGACGATTGAGGAGCGCAACCGCCTGGCCCGCGAGATTCACGATACGCTGGCGCAAGGTCTGGCAGCCATCACCCTGCAACTGGAAACCGCCGATGCCCTGGCTGAGCAGCGCCCGGAGCGCGCTCACGAGGCTATTCGTCGCGCTCTGACCCTGGCGCGAGCTAATCTGGAGGAGGCGCGGCGCTCGGTGAGTGATCTGCGCGCGGCTCCCCTGCGCAATCGTACCCTGGTGGAAGCGCTGCGCGAACTGGCCCGCGAGAACGAGCAGGACCGCCTGACCATTACGTATGAGCACGAACCCGCCGATTTCCCGCCTTTGAATCCGCGCCTGGAGACTGCCATGTACCGCATTGCCCAGGAAGCTCTGACCAATGTACGCAAGCACGCTCAGGCCGAGCAGGTCAGCATGACGCTTTCCCTGGACGAAAACGAACTCTGCCTGGCTATTTATGACGATGGACATGGTTTTCTGGTCGATGATATCATGGAGACCGCCGCGCGCTTTAGCGGACAGGATGGCCATTTCGGTCTGATCGGCATAAGTGAACGCGTCAAGCTGCTGGGCGGCACGCTCTGTATTGATAGTGAACCCGATTCCGGGACTGGTCTTGTTGTATGTGTTCCGCTGGAGAAAGACGGGAGAAGCGATGATCCGCATTTTGCTGGCCGATGACCATCCGATTATGCGCGAAGGCTTGCGCGCCGTCCTGGAGACGCAGCCCGATTTTGAGATCGTGGGCACCCTGGAGCAGGCGGCCAATGGTGAGGAGGCTCTGCGCCTGGCCCTTGAACTCAAGCCTGATATTTTGCTGCTGGACCTGGAAATGCCGGTCATGGATGGCGTGGAGACGATTCGCCGTCTGCGCCGTCAGAGCACCGGCACGCAGAAAAACGGCGAGACGAGCGGTCCACATGTAATCGTCTTCACCGCGTTTGACAATGACGAACGCATCATCGCGGCTCTGGAGGCGGGCGCCAATGGCTATCTTTTGAAAGGCGCGCCGCGCGAGGAGATGTTTCACGCCATTCGCGTCACCATGCAGGGCGGTTCACTCTTACAACCCGTGATTGCCTCGAAGCTGCTACGCCACATGGGTCAGCGTCAGGAGATTCGTCTGGCCCACGATCCGCACCCGACCTACGAAGCCCTGACCGAACGCGAGCTGGAAGTGCTCAGATTACTGGCGCAGGGTATGCCCAACAAAGAGATCGCCGCCCACCTCGTCATCAGTGAACGCACCGCCAAGTTTCATATCAGTTCAATCATGGGCAAACTCGGCGCGACCAACCGCACAGAGGCCGTGGCGCTGGCAGCCCAGAAAGGGCTGATTACCCTTCACGCTTGACAGCCAGACCAGTAACAGGTACCCTGTAAGTATAGAATTGTAAGGTACTGCGCTCTCAGAGCGCCTTTGTACAGGAGTGCATCCATTCTCTATCGAAGCCGTGTATTCGCGCCTGTGGCGCCTGCGCAGCCGTGAGCGTCTCTGAGAGAGTGTGTAGTCATGGAAGGGATTGCAGATATGTGCGATATCCTGGAGGAGAATGATCTCCCCCTGGAGTACATCGACATACGCGATATCGGTGATGGAAGCATCAGCGCGATGATGTCTGCTTTGCAATTCCAGCATAAGCTTTTTGTACGTGAAATGAAAGGCGAGCTGGTGCCGGCGGCTATTCCAACGGATGAGCTTCAGGTGGTGATGGATTATATCTGCGGACCGGGGAGCTGGTGCATGGACTTTAGCAAGCGCTATCCGGGCCGGCAGGTCTATGGCGTTGACATCAACCGGGCCATCATCGAGCACGCCCAGGCAGACGCTTATCAGGGACAGGTCCATAACCTCGAATTTCTGGTCATCGACCGCCGGCGTCCTCTCCCTTTCTCAGACAATACCTTCGATTTTATTCATCTACAAAACGGCACCAGTCTTTTTACCATGGAACAATGGCCGGGAGTCATGGAAGAGATTTCGCGCGTCCTCAAGCCCGGCGGCTGGCTCAACCTGGTGGACTTTGAGATGGGACCGGCCTCGCAACCCGCTATTGATCGTCTGCTGACCTTTCTGGGACAAATTCTGGCGCGTATGCATCGCAGCAACGAACCGGAGGGCCGCGCCCCTTTCACCGGCTCAACCCTGGGACCGCAGCGCATGGCGCAATTCCTTTTCACCGATGTCCGCTATCAGCTCTATCCCGTCGACCTCGGCGGCTGGAATAATCCCGTGGGCCGGGCTTACCTGGCCTGGAGCGTGGTGCGCCCGGAAATGATCTTTTACCTGGCTGAAAGAACCGGCATCGGCAGCAAAGAGACCTTGCAGCCGCTCCTGCGCGAAGTGCAGCGCGAGCTGCGCCAGATCGACTTCTGCGGCTTCGGTATGCTCCTTTCAGCCTTTGGACGCAAACCAGGAGGATAGCAATCATGAGCAAGGCGGCTTATCCTCCCTGACACCCGGGCCGCTTCAGCATACGGGTGATTCAAGCAAAAACGGCAGTGGTTTTCATTCTCAGCGTATTTGATGAAGGAACATCAGCGGTCCGCGTTCGCAGGAAGGCGGAGCTGCACGAAAATGAGGGATGCTCAGATTGCGGAAAAGTATTGTCATGTTGGTAGTGTTTGTTGCAAGAAAGGGAGTAGGGTCTGATGGAGCATGAAGGGCCAAATGGGCCAGAATACTGGCAGGAAACGGCAGCCTCTGAAGTCGCGCGTATGTTTTTTGGTCATCCCTACATGATAGACGCTCTGGGGCGTCTGTTGCCGCCGGTGATCGATGTGAGGAGAGTGCGGAGAGTGCTCGACGTGGGCTGCGGACATGGTGAATGGGCTCGCCGTCTGGTCCGCGAAAATCCGCATATGCAGGTGATAGGCGTGGATACTTCTCTCTCCTTAATTCAGGAGGCCATCAAGCGCTCGCGGGAGGCGGATCTTGAGGGACTGACGTTTTATCAGTTCAAGACCACGCAGGCGCTTGCTTTCCCCAGCGAAAGCTTTGACATTGTGCATGTGCATTCGCTGGCCTCGTTTATCTCGACGGCCATGTGGTCGAGAATACTCGATGAGATGATTCGTCTGCTCAAGATTGGCGGCTGGTTGAACATTGTCGATTACGAACACGGCACGACCTCAAGCGCGGCCTTTAACCGCCTGGCCGCCATGGGCATGGCGGGGGTACGCGCGCTTGGCGGCAGCATTGCTCCAGCTTCTCCAACCCTGGGCGTAGCCGCGCGCCTCTACGGCTTCCTGGTCGATGCCGGACTGATCGACGTGGCGTATTCCGTTCACGCCCTGGACTACGGGGTAAACAGTCATCCAGGCACAAGGGCTTTTCTTGACGATTTTGTGGTTGACATGCTTAATTTTAAGCCCTTTGTGCTGCAACTCGGTTTGACCGATAGCCAGACATTTGATGCCTTACTCAAACAGACCCGCATTGATTTTTATCAGCCGGATTCGTGCGGATATGCGTATCTTATCTCGGCTGTTGGGCGCAAAGAGCCCTGAATGATCTTAACCTTTCTACGGATAGGTGAGACATTCTGGCTAATTTATTCCCAATGATCCGTGAAAAGAAACAGATAGATATACAATGTCATAAGAACAGATGTGTATGTCTATCTGTTTTTCATGGAGAAATTGAAGGGGGTAACGCATTGAAAAGCGCCAGAAGTTCGTTTTTGCCAGCTTTATTCCCACGTTTCATGGCAGTTCTCTGTGTCGTGCTGCTGATCGGGGCGATCTCGCTCGTCGGCATTCTGGGAATCGCTGTTCTCGGTCCCACGCTGGGTCATGGCGCGAACGTCAACCATGCGGCAGGCACGATCTACCGCATGACCGGACCAGGGAAGAATTTTATTTTGCGCACAGCCAGCGGGCAGCTTTTGCAGTTTCAGTGTGGTGACTCTTGCCGCGCGTCGCTGGCGCATCTACAGCGCCATTATAACGAGCACGCTCATACTGATGTGTACTATATCGAGGGCATGAACCACACGCTGATGGCCCTGGATGTAGATTAGAGAATAGCAATTTTGATGAGTAGAGAGATTGCTGCGAATGCAGCGGATCAGGCGGACATTGTTATTGTAGGGAATGGCATTGCAGGGCTGACCGCAGCGGTCGAGGCGCGGCGCCTGGAGCCAGAGAAGAGTATTGTGATTGTGACCAGTCAAAGCCATCCCACAATCAATACCCCCGCCTTAAAACAATTTGCGATTGGCAAGCTGGCTCGTGAGCAATTGCTGGCCTATCCCGCCGGTACGGAGCGTTTGCAGCGCATTCACCTGGTGAATGCTACAGTCGAGGAGATTCACGCCCAGGAGGGCTATGTGCGCCTGGCGGGCGGGCAGGGCTTTGGCTATGGTTCGCTGCTCCTGGCGACGGGCAACAAACCAACGGGCCTGCCTGCCGATATGCCGGGTCAGGATTTTGATGGCGTGATGACGCTGCATCGCCTGTACGATTATCTGGATCTGCGGCGCCGGCTCAACGAGGTGGAGGAGGCGGTGGTGATTGGCGGCGGCGCGCACGCGATTGAGACGGTGATGGGTCTGCTCTACCTGGGCATCCGCGTCCACTGGCTGATTCGCAGCGAGACGTTTATGCCGCGTATGCTTGATCGCCAGGCGTCGGATATGGTGCTGGAGGGCACGCGGCGCGCGGGGGCGAAGGTGTACACGGAGACGGAGGCGCTGGGCATTGTGGGCAGGGTTGGCGCGGTGGCCGGGGTGGTGACGACGCAGCAGCAGCTCTTGCCCTGCCAGCTTGTGCTGGTCTGCACCGGTACGGCCCCGGTGACGGGTCTGGCGCGCACCTGCGATGTGCCGGTGAAGTTTGACCGCAGCGGCATCCTGGTGGACGATCAATTGCGCACGAGTGCGCGGAATATTTATGCCGCCGGCGATGTGGCGTCGTTGCGCGATCCACTGACCGGCAAATATAGCGCGCGAGCGCAGTGGTACGCGGCGGTTTTGCAGGGACGCGCGGCGGCGGCGGCTATGACGGGCGCGGAGGAGCCGGAAGGCTTTGGTGTGCCCTGGCACGCCACCCGCCTGGGCGATCTCTCCATGCTGACGGTCGGCAATCCGCTGGCCTGGCAGGGCAGCGTGACGCCCTTGAGAGAGAAGCGCAAGGGCAGCTATTGTTTATTGTCCCTGGTGGAAGACCGCCTGGTGGGCTATCTTTCGCTGGGAGCCACGCAGCCCGATAGTCTGGCCATCAAGCGCATTATTGACGAGGGGTTGTCGGTTCGCGAAATCACGAAAGATCTGCTGCGAGGAGAATTTGACGCGCGCAAATATTTTTCTGGCAAGCGCACCTATGCCGCGCAGCGCATGATTACGACGGGGCAACTGCCCACGCCGCTGCCGCCTATGCCCGGCATTATCGCGGGCGAGAGCCACACGTCGCAGCACTCTACGGGCCGCACCAGAGCCCTGCCGCCGCCTGATCCCAAGGCCGCGCCGCGCCGGGGCGAGACGGCGGTGCGTCTGCCCGCCATGCCGGCTGCGGGACCGCGCCAGGGTGAGACGGCCTCACGTCTCCAGGCTGTGCAGCCGCCCGGACCGCGCCAGGGTGAGATTGTGGCGAGGGCACAGGCGCAGCCGCCCGCGCCTCCGCGCGTGGTGCAGCCACGCGGAGAGGTCATGCGACCAGGCGGATCACCGCCGCCGGCGGAGCGCGAGGAGGAGATCGGCGCGCAGACCGAGCCGCGCCTCAGACAGCGCCCGGCCCCTGGCTGGAGTCCGCAGGCGGAGGTGAACGAGTCCTGGGTAAACGCGCAGCCTCCGCAGGCGCCCCAGGGCGGCGTGGCCTGGATGAACGACATGCCCGCGCGACCCTCCGGGGCTTTGCCAGAAGAATTGTCACCACGCCGGACGGACGATCTGCCGCGTCCCACAACGGAGCCGCTGGTGCGGCCTGTGCAGGCTGGCTCGCGTTCTGTCACCGGTCCACGCCCGCCTGTGCGCCCCACGGATGAGCGGCGCCAGCGTATCGCGGATCAAAAAACCATTATCGGCGTCGACCCGGCAGACACCTATGCCGGTCAGAAGACCCTGGCGGGCACGGACCCGGCGGGACCACATGCCGGCGGCAAGCCGGAAGAGGAAGTGGTCCTGATCGCGCGTTCCCCGGAGCGCCAGTTTATCGCGCTGCGCAGCGCCCGCCCGCCCGTTCCGCCAGAGGAGGAGAGCAATCCGCACCCCTCGCGTAGCCTCTGGCATTACACGGATAAGCATCCAGCGATAAAGAAGGGGAAAAAGCATGTTTAAGAAAAAAGCAGGCCAGCAGGATGTCCGCCTGCATAAAACCGGTCCCCAGATTATGCAGGAGTTACACGCCTGCATTGGCTGTAATGAGTGTTTGCTGGCCTGCCCGGCTCTGGGAGAGCCTTTGACCATCGATGTACTCAACCGTGAAACGCTGGGAGGACCGATTTCGCGTCCGGTGGCACAGTTCGCGCGTTCCTGTTATCAGTGCGGCGCCTGCGTCGCCCCCTGCCCGGTGGGTCTGCACCGTGACGCCATGATGATGTGGCTCAAGGTGCGCCTGCTGCGCTCCGGCTGGGGAGAGTGATGCATATGGCGACGAAACGAGAACGTTTTACGGAAGTAAAGGGCGAGGCGGGCTATTCCTGGCTGCACCGGGCCAGCGTCATGAACAGCGGCGGACGTGTGACCCTGACCATCCTGCTGATTGTCCTGTCGGCTGGCTTCTATGTCTGGTACTCGCGAACCAGCCCCGACGCCTCCCCGGACAGCCTGGTTGGTCTGGGCTATGCCATCCTGGGTTCGGCCTTTCTCCTGATGGCGGCCACCCTCTTCAGTTTGCGGCGGCGCTCACATCGCAATCGCCAGATTGGCGGACTGCGCTCCTCGCTGGGCTGGCATATGTGTTTCGCGATCATCGGCCTGGCCCTGCTGGGCATGCACTCCTTCGGCGAGTTTAATCCGCGCACCGGCACCTACGCGCTCTATGGCATGGTCGCCCTGGTCATCAGCGGCCTGATCGGACGCCTGCTGGACCGTCTGATGCCCCGCCTGATCGCCGGCGAAGCGGATCAGGCCTTGACCGCGCAGGGCGAGGACCGCATTGAAACCATTTCTGAAAAGTTGCAGGCCATGGTGGTGCATAACACCCGGGGTCTGCGCGGCTTCGCGACCAGAGAAAAGACCGCCGACTCGACCAGCCGCGCCCTGGCGCCAGTCTCCCAGGCTGGCAAACTGAGCGGACGCGAACAGGCTCTACGTATGCCCTGGGATCTGGCCTATATCTCGCTCGAATCGACTCCGCAAGAACTGAGCCGTGAGACTGGCTCGTTCCGCCTGGTGCCCGACAAAAAGAGCGACCTCCTGCGTCCCGGCGCTCTCATGCCCGGCACACAGGAACATATGGAAGAACTCGATGAGGTGCGGCGCGCCATGCAGCATGAACTGTTCTATCGCTACGTCATTCGCTACTGGCGCAGATTCCACATCCTGCTGGCCCTGACCACCATTGGCCTGTTAATCTGGCACATCGTCTACGCCCTGCAACTCATGTTGCCGGTGATTTTCCACTGAAACAGTCATCTTCCCTGGAGCAACGCAGGCGCTTTTCCTGCGTTGCTCCAGGGAACTCAGAAGCCGACGCCGGCCTCTTCTCCCCAGGTGTTGAGCAGACGCAGCGCAGCCTCCGCGCTTCTGCCTCGTTCGGTCAGCGAATATTCAACTTTCGGGGGCACCTGCGCGTAAACCTCGCGGTGAAGCAGGCCGGCGCGTTCCAGGTCGCGCAACTGGAGCGTCAGCATTTGTCGGCTGGCCCCCGGAAGCAGACGCTGCAATTCGCCAAAACGCCTGGGACCGCTGAGCAGATGATAGCTAATTTGCAGTTTCAGCCTGCCGCCAATAGAGAAGATGCCTGCCGGACATTTCGTCATTTTTGTTGTCTGTGTCATATGCGCTTCCGTTCAAGAGGCCATCCTTGCAGACCGCCCCTGGTCAAAAAAAATTGCGTACTTGTTTCTCCGACTCCTCTTCTGTACAGTTATTGTATCAGTTGAGGCCGCCAACAACAAGGCGCATCTCCAACCCTTTCTCTGGCAACCGGCGACGAGCCGGTTATGGTTCTCAGGATTGTTGAATATGGATAAAAAACGCATCTTCACCCTTTTTTTGATTGTGCTGGCCGATATGTCGGGGGCGGCGGCCATTCTGCCGATTATCCCGGTCTTTGTGCTGGAGCAGTTTCACGCCAATCCCTTTGAAGCGGCCCTGGTGGTGCCCGTGTACTATGTCGCGCAGGCGCTGGCGGCTCCCTGGCTGGGCAATCTGTCGGATCGCTTTGGCCGGCGTCCGCTGCTGCTGATCAGCCAGGTGGGCACGATTGTCTCGTACCTGCTGATTGTGCTGGTCGTGCCCCTGGGCGCGCTGCTCGACCACCTGGGTCTATCCTTCGGCCTGACTGGCGGGATCATTGTCATCTACTTCGCGCGCATTCTGGATGGCGTGACCGGGGGCAATATCAGCGTGGCCCAGGCCTACGCCAGCGACATCAGCACGCCGGAGGAGCGCACGCACGCGCTGGGCCTGGTGGGAGGCGCCAGCGGACTCGGACATATCCTCGGTCCCGCCCTGGCCGGACTGCTGGCCGGCTTCAGTATGCTGGCCCCCTTTATGGCGGCGGCAGCGGTCAGCGCCATCACCTTCATTATGACTCTGCTCTGGCTGCACGAACCGGCGCAGCATCCCGCGCACGCGGATACGCAGACCGCCGCGCCGCGCATTCCCCTCGCGCAACTGCTGGCGCGCCGTCCAATCGCCCTGATCCTGGCCACCACCCTGACCATTGGCCTCTATATGGCGGCCCTGTTCGGCATCTTCTCACTGTATGCCGATAAAGTGCTTTTGCCCGCTCAAGATTCAGTTACGGTCGTGCGCACGACCGGCTGGCTGATTACCGTGATGGGCCTGGTCATGGCGTTGACGCAGGTTGTGCTGCTCAAGCCGCTGGTGGGCCATCTGGGAGAGCGCAGAGCGGTGCTGGTGGGAAGTTTCTTGATGCTGGTGAGCGCCGTGGGCTTCTTCGCCTTTACCAGCGTGTGGGGAGCAGTAATCTGCATGATCCTCTTTGCGCTGGGCTACGGCATGGCCTGGCCAGTTCTGCAAGCCCTGCTCACCGGCTATGGTAAGGAGGAGGAAGCAGGTCGCCTGCTGGGCTGGTTCCAGACCGTCTTTAGCGTGGCCCTGATCGTCGGTCCCGTCTGGAGCGGCTACGTCTTCGACGCCGCCGCACCCCAGACCGTTTTCGCCATCAGCGCGGGCCTGATGGTTCTGGCGCTGATCCTGAGCGTGGGCATTCAGCGCCTCCAATTGACCGCGCTTCACCATGAGCAGAAAGCCATGCTCAAAGGTTTCCATCATTGATGGGAAGCAGCTTTGCCAGGAGGGAGCGCTCTCTCCTGGCAAGGTTGCTTCCCATCAATGATGATCCCAGGCTCTATTGCACGCGGGCCAGGTGGTAATCTTTCGCGCCTTTGCGCAGCACCAGATATTGCCCTTCGATCAGGCTTGAGAGATCGAGAGTGGTCTGGATATCGGAAACGCGATGGTTATTCACATTGATGCCACCGCTTTCGATCAGACGGCGGGCCGCGCCCTTTGAGGGGGCGATGCCACAGGTGACCACGGCATCAATCAGACTCAGGCCATGGCCCTCGAAGGCGCTGCGGGCAAAATCGTGTGAGGGCACATCGGCGAAGATATCCAGCACATCGCGGGCGCTCAGACCGGCGATCTCGCCGCCAAAGAGCACGCGTGTGGCCTGGAGAGCGCGCTGGAGTTGATCTTCCCCGTGAACCATGCGCGTGACTTCCGCGCCCAGGCGACGATGGGCCTCGCGCTTCTCCGGCGCGGCCTCCAGGCTGGCGGCCAGTTCCTCTATCTCGGACTGTTCCAGCATGGTGAAAAACTTGAGGTATCTCACCACATCGCGGTCATCGGTATTCAGCCAGAACTGATAGAAGCGGAACGGTGAAGTGAGTTCGGGATCGAGCCAGACCGCGCCCGCCTCAGTTTTGCCAAATTTCACGCCCGCGCTGGTCGTCACCAGCGGGAAAACCAGACCGTAGCCCTTCGTGCCGCGCAGCTTGCGAATCAATTCGGTGCCCGCGACGATATTGCCCCATTGATCGCTACCGCCCATTTGCAGCGTACAATTGTGACGATCATGCAACATCAGAAAGTCGTAGGACTGGAGCAACATATAGCTAAATTCGGTGAAGGAAATGCCGTCGCCCCGCTCGTAGCGCTGTTTCACCGACTCTTTAGCCAGCATATAGTTGACCGTAAAGTGTTTGCCGACATCGCGCAGAAAATCGACCATGCCTATCGTCGTCAGCCAGTCGGCGTTATTGAGCAGCAGGGCGGGATTGGTCTTGCTGTCAAAATCGAGAAAATGCGCCAGTTGTCCGCGAATGCCCTCCAGGTTTTCCGCCAGCTTCTCCTTCGTCAGCAACTGGCGCTCGCTGGTCTTGCCGCTGGGATCGCCGATCAGACCCGTGCCGCCGCCGGCCAGGGCAATCGGCGTATGACCGTGGCGTTGCAGGCGCACCAGGCCCATAATAGGCAGCAACGAGCCAACATGCAGACTGGCCGCCGTCGGATCGAAACCGATGTAGCCGGTCACACGCTGCGTCGCCAGCGCCTCCTCTATGCCCTCGGTCGCGTCGTAGAGCATCCCTCGCCACCGAAATTCTTCGTACAGGTTCATATGTAGCCTCTCAATGTAAGGATGAGGTAATTGTTTCTTATTGCTGGCGCTATTGTAACAGAGACACCCATCAGTCTCAAGTCGCACGTTGATCAGCAGCATTCTGAATATGAAGTGAGAAGAGGCGTACCCCTGGCCTGCTCCGGCATACGCCTCTTCTCACTTATTTACCGACATTAAAGCGGAAGTGGGCGATATCGCCGTCTTTGATGATGTAGTCTTTGCCTTCGAGGCGTTGGAGGCCTTTTTTGGCGGCGGCGGCGAAGGAGCCGCCACAGGCCATGAAGTCCTCGTAGCTGGTGACTTCGGCGCGAATGAAGCCGCGTTCGATGTCCGAGTGGATTTTGCCGGCGGCTTCGGGGGCTTTGGCGCCCCTGGTCACGGTCCAGGCGCGCACTTCGTCTTCGCCGGCAGTGAGGAAGGTGATCAGGTTGAGCAGGCGATAGCCGACCTGAATCACGCGGTCCGCGCCGAGTTTGGGCAGTCCCAGCGAGGCGAGATACTCGGCGGCGTCCTCTTCCGGTAGTTCGACCAGTTCGGCCTCCAGGCGCGCGGAGACGGCGACCACTTCCGCGCCCTCGGTCTTAGCTCGCTGCGCGATGCGGGCCACGCCTTTTAGCTCATCAGAGAGCGCGCCTTCGTCGATGGCCTTGCCAGTTGCGATGTTCTCCAGCAGTTCGTTGGCGTCTCCCAGGG
Source organism: Ktedonobacteraceae bacterium (assembly GCA_035546055.1). Lineage (GTDB taxonomy): Bacteria > Chloroflexota > Ktedonobacteria > Ktedonobacterales > Ktedonobacteraceae > Paraktedonobacter. The sequence continues at coordinate 3,505 of DASZXF010000483.1, read as the reverse complement.
CATCCTCGCTCACATTCAGGACGTACATACGCGGTTTGGTGGTCAGCAGGAAGAGTTCGCTCAGCACGCCCTTTTCCTGGGAGTCCAGTTCAACCTGGCTGACCAGCTTGAGTTCGTTCAACGCCTCCTGCAACTTGCGCAGGGTTTCTATTTCCTGCAGATATTTCTTATCGCCCGACTTCGCCGCTTTGGTCGTGCGCTCAATGCGGCGCTCAACGCTGGTCAAATCGGTCAGCGACAGTTCCGCGTTGAGGCTATCCAGGTCGCGATTAGGATCGATGGTATTGTACACATGGGGCACATTGCTGTTCTCAAAGGTGCGCAGAACAATGGCCAGGGCGTCAGCGTTGCGGATATGGCCCAGGAACTCCGCGCTCAAGCCCTGGCGCTTCTCGCCGCTCTCCTGGCTGTGTTGACCTACCCCGGCCACATCGACAAACTCAACTGTGGTGGGCGTGGTTTTTTTGGGGTGAAAAATCTCAGTCAGGGGTTGCAGGCGCGCGTCAGGTACCTGCACCATGGCCACGTTGGCCTGGACCGTGCTGGTAGCGTAGCCGCTGATCGGCGCGTTCGCTCGCGTCAGGGCGTTAAAAAGCGTTGTTTTCCCGCTCTGGGGAAGACCGATAATACCTATTGTCAGTGCCATAATTCATTCATCCTCTATCCTGAGCCAGGCGCACCTGGCCCGAATATATGTTCTTGTGGCTGTTTCTTCCTGCGAAAACACGCCCCTATTATCCCATATAGGACAAGCGGATAACAGAGGGCGCGCCGGGACAGATGGGGCGGGCGCGAATCTTCCCCTTGACGTTAGCTGAGCGGCACACTACAATAAGAACGATCCTGTGGTGTTCTCGCGAGAATTGGAGGTAGATTTCTATGCCCTTATACGAATACTATTGCTCGGACTGTAAGGCTAAATTTGAGTTGCTGGTCAGCCATCAGCACGCCGATGATGTGGTCTGTACCCGCTGCCACGGCGAAAAAATTCGTCGCCTGCTTTCCACTTTTGCTTTCACAGGCAGAGCAAGCGAACTCGGCGGTTATGACGATTTCGAGGCCGCCTCTGATGGCGGAAGCTGCGGCTGCGGCGGTGGGAGCTGCGGCTGCCACTAAGCACAACGATGAATGTCAGGTCTGACCTATGTTTGATAAAGTAAGTTACAGACGCGGCGTGATAGAGGGCGTGATACTCTACACGCTGGGTCGTCTGGGCGCTCTGATTACCCCGACCGCCTTCCCTGACTGGGTGGTGGTCGTTGCTCCAGTCTGTTTTCTGGTCTTCCAGTTTTTGCTGGCCCCCTTCTGGGCCACGCGCAGGATCAAGCAGATGAGCAAACGCGAGCGCCTCAGCCGCCGCTTCTGGCTCCTGGGACCGCGCCTGGCCGCGCTTTGCCTGGGCATCGATCTGCTCGTGACGCTGGTCGCCGGGCTGGCCCTGTACACTTTTACCGATGTGCAACAGGGGCCGGCGCTGCTGCGCTTCTTCGCCACAGGCAGCCAGCATCTCACTGTGCTGGATTTTGTCCTCTATGAATTGAAAAACGCCGCGTTACTCCTCGCGCTCCATACCCTGACCGTGATCTGTGCCCGCCTGGCGCAAAACGGCTTCATGCGCTTTACCATGCCCGCCGGCGGCAATCGCGTCACCCTCTAAGACCTGACAGAACATGCCTATGCGCCACCATGCCGCACAGGCATGTTTTTTGTGTCAGCGTGCTCCTCAAAAATGCGGTTGTGCAATCCCCAACAAAATAAGGTATCTTTATGAGCAAGGGAACAGTATTTTCAGACATGTTTTTTGTTTGAGGAGAGAATCTGCGTTCATGGAAAAGTATAAAGCTCTGCCCTGGGCACTTCACGGAAGGAGTGACATTCCATGCTCAAAAGTATCTTGATCCTGGCCCTGCTCTTTGCTGCTCTGGCCTCCGGCTTCTATATGTGGAATCAATCAGATAGAGCAATGCATACCTATGTATCTACAAAAGGAACATTTCACGAAGGCCGCCAGTGTAGCGGCAACGAGAGCTGCGCGTCCAATCCTTATGTCACCTTTACAACCGGCAAGGGAAACTCGGCTAAATTGTATCCTTTCCAGAATGGTCTGGCCCACGGACAAATCCTGGCGGCCTTTTATGACGAAGCGGCCTATCGCGATGGTCAAAGCGTACCTGTGCTCTACGATCCAGATCAGCCAACCCAGGCTTTGATCTCGTCACCGATGCATACCTGGGCGGACGCGCTTTTCTGGTGGGCGCTGGGCGCCTGCCTGTTGCTGGGCCTGTTCATCAGAGTGGTGCGCCAGGATCAGAAAAAGGTCGTCAGACGCTAACGGAACTCGGCCTGAAAGGGCTGCAAAGTATCCGGGTGGACAGCCTGTACTTCGACATAGGACACGCCATTAACCTGGGCAGCGGTGCCGCGCATGATAAAATCGCAGCGGTCGGCTCCCATGACCAGGTCCAGGTCGCCAGGAGGGAAATCTTTATCATGCTCGGCGCCCCAGTGGTGGAAACGTCCCTCGGCCTCCAGACGAGCCAGGCGATTGCTCAAGACCTGCCCGGCGCTTGCGGGCTGCACAATCAGGGCTTCGATGTAATCGGCGCAATACCTGTCCTCGTTGCGCAGAACGCCGTTAGCGCTGCTTTCAGTTGGCACAAAGGTGATTGGCAAACCGGTGGAGGCGCTCAGGCGAGCCACGTAGCGCGCGGTGGCTCTGGCGGTGGCCAGCGAGGTCACCAGCAGATGCGAGGCGTGACGCGCCCCCACCGCGCCCTGGGTGCCCGCTCCCGTGCGCTGAATGATGCGCCTGCCCCGCACATTTGCTCGCGCCATCATATACGGCGAATTGTTTAAATCGAAGCCGGGGATCAGGCGCCCGCCGATTTCTCCAGCCAGCAGAGCATCGGGAGCCAGTTCGCGCAGCGCCAGGGCATCCTCTACTGTGCGCACCAGCCAGAGATCCTTTGCTCCGCCCGCGAAAGCGTGGGCCGCCACCGTAAAGGCGCGAATTACATCGATGACAATCACGATACCCTCGGCCTGCCCGGCCTGATCGCGGGAGACGCGCTGAAAAACAGGAGTATGCAGCATGCAACAGTCCTTTCCTTTTTCGTCCGGCGCGCTCATCAGCGCCTCAGAACCGGCGAGTTCAGATCAGTATTTCCAGGTTGTCCGGTAATTGTTACCATGCATAGTATAGCAGAGAAACTCTGCATTTGCTCGCATGAAACGGGTAAGACAGGCTTTCCCGTTCTCATTTACCCCTCTGACAGGTACAGGTTTTTTGCCCACCCGCCTGCCTTTTTATCTATCTGAATCATTCCTGATTGTGATCCCGTTGGAAATTCGCTTCCTCCTTCGCGCTCATGGAGGCGGCCTGGAGTCAGTGGGCGGCCTGCTCTAAGGTCGCCATCAGGCGATTGAACGTAGGCGTGGAGAGAGGTGAGGAGAGCAGTTGCGCCATGATCTCCCGCGCCATTTGATGTGCCTCTTCAATGTCATC
>DASZXF010000482.1:0-2196 GCA_035546055.1 Ktedonobacteraceae bacterium | reverse complement strand
CAGGACTCCACATCATACTGCACAACGTCGAGAGAGAGCTGGTTGAGGCTGCGTCTATACGCCTCATCATCTCTGTGACCCTGAATAAGCCGCAATGCGCCCATATGTCTCCTCTTCTCCGTATCGTTCGCCAGAAAACTTTTCACCTCGTCCCTTCCAGTGTACCCACCAGGCCAATCGACAAATCGATATCCCCGACATCTCCAGGTTGATGACAGGACTGCCGCTTGCTCCAGATAGCGCTGAACAGCGTGGTTTTGCTGGTAAAATGAGCAGCGGTTTTCACATCTCAATAGATGTGTTAAAGAAGCATGGCCCCATCTATCCTGCAGGGCTATTTTCAGGGATTCTGGTAAAAACGTTTTCATAGAAGATAGCGATAAAATGCCAGAGGCCGGGGAGGTGCGCGGCGTGGCCGCCCTTTTTTGGCCAGCATATGGTCTGGAAACTGGCTGCATGTACCGGGGTAGTGGCTCAAAAGAAGCGCTAAAGCCATGGGAAAGCTTGACAAGGGCCATGGGCTCAGCCTATACTTGGTTTAGCGGATTGTCGTTCTTTCAGGAGCTATCTCGTAAAAACGTTTTCACAAAAAGGCTGATGGCAGGCGTTTCTGGCTGGTGGCTGGCAAACGTTTTTACGCGGATAGACGAAGCAGGCAGGTTATGGCAAATATACTCGATGTCGCCAAACGCGCAGGGGTTTCGATCTCGACAGTATCACGCGTCCTGAACGGGCGAGATCGCGTGAACGAGGATGTTGTCGCTCGCGTCCGTCAGGCTGCCGAGGAACTTCAGTATCAGCCAAGCCGGGCTGCTCGATCCTTGCGGGCCAAGCAGACCACCATCATCGGCTTACTGATCACAGATATTCAGAACCCTTTCTTCACCGCGCTGGTACGCGGGGTTGAGGATGTGGCGCAGCGCAATGGCTTTAGTCTGATTCTGTGCAATTCGGATGAAGATCCTCAAAAAGAGCGCCAGTATATTGAAGTGCTGTGCGCCGAGCGGGTGGCTGGCGCGATTGTCACTCCTACGCGTGAGCAGCAGCGGGCGCTCAAGCTCTTTCAAGAACACAACATCCCCATCGTCGCGGTTGATCGCAAGGTGAAAGGCGGCGAGGTTGACGCGGTGCTGGTGGATAATCAGCGCGGCGCTCGTGAGGCGACTGAGCATCTGCTGGCCAACGGCTATCGCCGCATCGGCATCATTTCCGGGCCAGTGACGACCACAACCGGGCGCGAACGTCTCGCTGGATATCGCCAGGCGCTCCAGAATGCAGGTCTCAAGCCTGATCCAGCGCTTGAACGCCTGGGATCGTTCAAAGAAGAGAGCGGGAGACGCCTGGCCCATGAGTTATTGGACCTGGAGCAGCCTGTCGATGCGCTCTTTGTCGCCAACAATCTCATGACGCTGGGCGCGCTGGCCGCGCTCAACGAGCGTCACCGGCGCATCCCTGAAGAGGTCGGGATTGTTGGTTTTGACGAGATGCAGTGGTCTGCGCTGAGCGCTATCTCGTTGACCACGGTGACGCAGCCGGTCTATGAGATTGGCAGTACCGCGGCTCAGCGCCTTTTCCAACGTTTGCAGAATCCCGGCGCCTTTACCCGGCAGGAGATTGTCCTGGCCCCGACTTTGAGAGTGCGTGACTCATCGCGCCCACATCCCGATAGGCTCGCCAACTCTACACACAGGTAGACGCCTTTTTATTTTGAGAGGAGCTTTTTTCCATGACAAAAATCGGTATCCTGACCTTTTCTGATGGGCGGGCCTTCGTAGCGCGAGAGGTCGATGAGTTGAATCGTCGCTCACAGAGCCGCCTTCAGCATCGACTGGAGGCAGATGGGTATACCACTGTGGCCAGTGATGAGATTATTTGTACGAACGAGCAGGCGGTCAGTGAAGCCAGAAAGCTGGCTGCCGCCGGCTGCGATTGCACCATCTTTAACTTTTCGGTCTGGGTGTTTCCTCATTTGCCCGCCCTGGCCTCGCGTTTTGCCCCTGGTCCCCTGCTGCTTTTTAGCAATATTAATCCGCAGTATCCCGGTCTCGTGGGGATGCTGGCCAGCGCGGGGGCGCTCAACCAGGCCGGGACTCAATATGCCCGCGTCTATGGAGATATCGACGATAGCGCCGTCTATGCCAGAATTCAGAGCTTTGTGCGCGCCGCTGGCGCCGTTTCCGCGCTGCGTGGCCAGAC
>DASZXF010000481.1:0-2534 GCA_035546055.1 Ktedonobacteraceae bacterium | reverse complement strand
GTTGAGACTCCTTCTGATAGGCCCGCGCCGATCAAGCCTCTCCTGAACTGAACAGCGCGCACCTTTTGATATTCCTGCCAGCTAAACGCCATGTATATGAGAGAAAAAACACGAATCAGGCTCAGCAGGTAACAGTTCACGTGCCAAAAAGTGAGCAAAAGGCCGCGAGACAGCAGAAATGCGTAGAGCCGGTTTGTGTCGTCAGCCAGGAGAGAGTTTGCGGCTCCCGCCAGCAAACATTACACCAGAAGAGGTGAAACGTCCCTGCATCACATGCCTGCGAAGGCTATAGCTCTCTGGACAACCGAACAAACGTTCGGCAGATTGTCCCTGAGCGAGGCAGTCACAAGGCCAGGCGGTGAGGATCATTCGCGAAAGGATCGCACAATGTACACATTTCTCATGGATGCTCTCTGCTTGGAGTGTCACTCAGACCTGCTTCTCACCGAGGGAGCAAACATCGAGGCTGCCGTTGAAAGCATAGTGGGCCTGATCCTGCTGGATTTTCTGGGCGGCGTCATCACCCTTGACGAACTGGTGATAAGCCAGCTTCCGCCTGCCTGCGAGCAGACGACGGATTACCGCCTGCGCGTGCGCGCCACCAGCTTCAACGAAGGCGCGGATCTGTCCCTGGATCTGCTGGCGGTTAAACTGGATGAGGCTATCTGTTGCGCCCTTCTCGCACACTTTCACACCGTAGTGATAGACACCCTTGACGTGCAGGCATCTGCGTAATGACGCGCCATGCTCGCTCTACCCCCAATCTAAAAAGGGTTGCATCCCCTGGACGTGAGATGCAACCCTTTACAGGCAAGGCGCTATTCCACGCCAATATCCCAGGCCTGCTGGAGGTCCGCACGCGAATAACACTGGAAGGCCATCAAGGTGTTGGTGCGCGTAATCGCGGGCAAATTGCCCATACGAGCCGTCACCATCTCGGCCAGTTCTTCATACTGGCGTACATGCAGCAGCGCCACCAGGTCATATTCTCCCGTGACCGAGTACACCTCCGCGACCCCCTCGATCTCCAGCAAACTCTGCGCCGTCTCATTGACTTTGCCGCGCTCAACATTCATCAACACAAGAGCCGCAACCATGCCTTTTCGCTCCTTCCTCTGTAACCATACAATGACATCTATCTAAGTATAGTTGCTAAATGAATAGATATCCATATATCCTGCGCCGGCAAACGTGCGCATTCCATGGATCGTCGAGCGGTCAGAACTGGGGAATGGGCGGGACTTCCGGCAGGGCCATGCTCAGGCCCACCACTTTGAGCTTTTTGCGCAGCGAGTCCTGGGCGAAGCGCGGCGTCACCCAGGGATCTTCGTGCATATCCAGTATGCGCTGAATCTGGTCTTCCGCCGGACTGATCGCCTGCAGGGCACGCGGGGCGTACTTCTCGATGGCCTCCTGAATGACCTGCGCGTAGGCGTGGTCCCGCTGCACCATATCGCGCAAGAACTTGACACCGAAGACCACGTGACGCGATTCGTCGCGAGCGACGGCGGTGAAGCCGCCCCGGAAGCCGGGCAGGATGTCCTGCTGGCGGTAGTTCTCCAGAATACCGCGCTGACCGGCCAGAGCCATAGTGCCCTCGATAATCACATGATAGAGTGTGACTCCCTCAACCAGAGTGGCCAGGTTTTTCGGCTCCTGGCGCAGGCGCTCCCCCACATCGTCCAGCGAGGCCATGAGGATAAATTTCAGGTGCGGATTCATATATTGCTGCACCTCGGTCAGCGTGTCCTCCAGTCTGCCGCGATCCAGACCGATGACCTCGTTAAAGAAGCGCGCGAAGAAGACCGTGTGGCGGGCCTCGTCCACCTGCTGCGTAATAGCAAACAGGCGCATCTCCTCCTCCGGCATGGCGATCACATAGGGACTGAGCGTATCAGTCACGCAGGCCTCACCCTGAAAAAAGGCCGCCAGACCGTAGATGCGCATCGTACGCTCCTCCTGCGACATCGCGGCCCATTGCTGCTGATCAAGAGTGAAATCAATCTCCGACGCCTTCCACTGCTGCTTTTCCCAGCGATAATACAGCTCACGATAGGTAGGCAGATGAACCAGGCCTTCGTCGATAATATGCAAAACCTTATCAATCGGCGTCTGTTGAAGCTGCGTTAGAGAAGCCTGCTCCAGAGGTAGATCAATTGACATGCTGTTCCCTCACTTCTTTTGCTGCAATCCTGCCGGCACCGTTGCCCGGCAAAGGGAGACAAACCATGGCGTGGCCTGAGTACGCATAGCCACTGAACCATATTCATTCCTCCTGAGTGTAACATGTCATCGGCGCTACTGACAAGGGCTGGCCTGGCCGGGATCTTTTGGCACGAACCATTCTCTACCCGACCGGCGCAATATGAGTCATCCCCAATTGGCTTCCGTTGGCGAACCCCTTCTTTGACTCCTCGTCGCTGCGCGACTCGTCCTGGTCATGAGTCATCCCCAACTTTTCTGAGGTGGCCTCAAGCGCTGGTTGCGCCCCGCCCCTCTCTTTTTGGATGAGGTTTGGCGAGCGCGGCGCGCTC
>DASZXF010000480.1:0-3098 GCA_035546055.1 Ktedonobacteraceae bacterium | reverse complement strand
GCCCATCGTTTTGAATGTCGCGCAGGGTCTGGACCATCAGCGCGGCGCCAGCGGCCAGCAGACCTATCGCGCTGCCCAGGGTCAGCAGAATTGTCAGGGCTTTACGAGCGGTAAACAGATTGATCAACGAGATCAGCAATGCCAGGACCAGCAGCCCGGCTTCGGTGAGATGGTCGAGGCCGGCGTTATTGGTTGGTCCATACGGGTGGAAGAGGCCGAAAGCCAGATAACTGCCGGCTACGGTCAGAGCCAGGAGCAGCAGGAAGAGAATGACAAAGCCGGGCGTCCAGGAGCGCGCTACGCTTTTCGCCCGCTGTTTGTCGGGCTGGCGCGCGGGCGGCAGGACCGGATAGCTCGCCGGTGGGTACGCTGGCGGGGGAGATCCAGGCGGCGGTGGCGCGGATCGCAGAATCAGGCGCTCCTGTGGACCGGTGGTGCCGGCAGGATTGGCTACCGGCATGGTGGGCTGGTACGCTTGCGCCTGCGGCGGCTGCATGTACTGAGTTGGCATCGCCGAGGCTCGCGTGGGCACTGGAACTGGAGGCAGCGGCGAATTGACGCGCTGGCTCTGCTGCTGCTGACGAATGCTCATCAAGGTCTGCTTGACCTCGCCGGCGCTGGCCGGGCGCTGATGCTCGTCCAGCGCCACCATGCGCTGAATAAGCTGATCCAGTGCCTCCGGGACCAGGGGATTGAACTGGCGCACCGGCGCAAAGGCAAAGCGATCAGCCGCGTGATACGGGTCGCGATTGCTCAGACAGCAGTGCAGGGTCGCTCCCAGGGCGTAGATATCAGAGCGCGGGTTGGTCTGTCCGCTGCCGTGTTGCTCAGGAGGCGCGTAGCCAGGAGAACCGAGGACCGTCGTATCCTGGGGCTGTCCTTCTTTAAAAAAGCGCGCGATACCGAAGTCGATCAGGTAAATATGTCCATCCGGGGTTGCCATGACATTGGTCGGCTTGAGGTCGCGGAAAATAATGGGCGGATTATGCTGGTGAAGATAGCTCAGGACATCGCAGAGTTGTTCCGCGTAGTGCATGACCTGCTGTACGGGGAGAGGTCTGTCAACTGCCTGGAGAAGCTGGAGCAGCGTCTTGCCATCGATATAATCCATCACCAGAAAAGAGCGGCCATTTTCACTGAAAGCGTCGTAGATGCGTGTCAGATTGGGATGATTGAGCGATCCCAGCAGATCAGCCTCCTGCTGAAAACGCGCCAGCGCGTCCTGGCGTTCTATCTCATCGAGATTTTCCATGCTCATCTCTTTAATCGCCACGCGCATTCCTCCCCGCTTCCTGTCGAGAGCCTGATAAATAGCGCTCATGCCGCCGCGTCCCGCAAGCTGAACAATGACATATCGTTGTGTCAGAACTGATTGGGGGGCGAGCCTTCCTGTCTGACTGCCGGAAGTGGACATGCTCCTGTACCTCGCTCTTGTAGTTTCCATGTATTTGCGCCGGGCAGGCGCGTTTCGTGCCCAGTATAGCTGATCCTTCGGGCATAATCAATTGCGTATTTCACTTTTTGCCAGGCGCATACATCCGAGGAACAGGCACAGCAGAATGAATTCGCCGAAAAAGAAATTGCTCAGGTTAGCGTTAGTGCTGATGTGAGGGGCCAGCGCTTGCAGGAAAAAGAAGTTGTGCAGCGAGTTGTTGAGCATGGCCATCAACAACTGGAGTAGCGGAACCACGCCAAAGAGGAAGGTTGGTCCGGGTGCGCGTTTCCAGCAGGACGGGCGGGCCCACCAGATCAGGCAGGCGGCTATCACCGTCGCCGCCGCCACGGCGTTTTCAGTGGTAATAATCGATGCTTGCGGGGTCAGCACATAGGTGAGCGTCACACCAATGGCCCCCAGCATGGGCAGAAGGAGAAAGAGCCAGTAATCCCAGGCGCTCAGCAGCGTGCCCTCAATTGAGAGTCCGATATACGCTCCCAGCAGCGCTGTACAGGCCGCGACATTGATATAGGCCTGGCTGGGCGAAGCGGGATCAACGCCAGCCAGAGTGGTAAAAAGAGTCAGGACAAGGAAGATCGTGCAGACTCCGCCGAACACACAGCTCAGGCGTATCCAGCGCGAGCGCGTGAGAATGCCCAGCATGAGCCAGCCGCCAGCCGCCAGGATGATATGTCCCAGCAAGAACCATTGCCCCATCCCGGCAAACAGGCCGGTACTCCAACCAGAAGCCAGCAGACTATCTGCGCTGGTGCCCACCACCAGAAGCAGCGCGAAGGCCAGCAAAAAACGCGGCGTCCAGATAATGCTGTGCGTCGCGCCAGGTGCCTTCTCAGCAGGCTCGCCTCTCCCGGCTGTTTCCAGTTTCAGCGCCTGCTCCTGCTTCGCTCCCTCTCCCGCCGTACCCGGTTTCTGATTGTGATCTGTCTGGGTGATCCTCTCTGGCATGGTATCTCCTTTAGCGTGGCCTCATTCGCCTGTTCATTATAATGCCTCTCCGCCGGGTTGCGCAATTGTCATAGCCCGGAGGGCCGTGTGCTGGAGAAGCATTTATGAGGATGGAAAAGCTGCCTGGAGAGCAGGATATGCGCGAACAGTCCCCCGCGCGAGAGGACTGTTCTTCAGTCGCTTGGCAGTATACAGATGAATCCATTCATGTCTATGAACGCGGCTTTGAAGGACGCGGTGGGCGATAGGGCGGCTGCGGCTGTGTTGGATGATCGTAGCTCTCAGAACTCTGAGGCGCCGTTTGCGAAGAACTGCTGCCATAGGAAGCTGGCGGTACGGACTGCTGCGGGCTGCCATACTGAGGCGTACTACCATAGGAAGCCGGCGCCGATGGCGAGCCGCTGTAGCCTATCTGCTCCGTGTGCTCCAGGTCTGCGCCCGCGTGCTGAACAATCTGGTTGGGATCATACGGGCGCGAGGTCAGCATTCTGCCCTCACCACGGGAGAGCAGGCGCTGCGCGGATTCGCGTCCACCAAGACCAAAGGCCAGACCAAAGGCCAGAGCCAGCGCGCCAACAATGGCAGTAAAGAGAACCGTAATCAGGGCAGGAGCAATACGTAACTGCTGCAGCGCGATCAGAGCTGCGAAGCCGATGATGGCCCAGCGCGCGATATTGGCCGGAATGTCAGGGTTGCC
>DASZXF010000479.1:0-3620 GCA_035546055.1 Ktedonobacteraceae bacterium | reverse complement strand
CGGGCCACCAGGGAGGCACGGTGTAGGCCAACGGATACGTCCCTTCCAGGCGGGTCAGGATGGGATGATGGACGGGCAGGCGAGCCGGTAAGGGATAGTTATCCGCGTCAGAGTAATCCCGCCGATAGCAGGACAACAGTTCAGGATCAACCGGAATCGTCCCATAGGGAAAGGACGGCGAGCAGGTGGACGGCGAGGGAGTCAACGTCATCAATGGGCTCCTTTCTCGCTGCGCGTGCAGCGAGGACACAACGGAGAGCCGTTTTCTCCGCCGAAGCGGCAAAACAGCAGCAACCAGGAAACAGGGGGACAAGGGAAAGGCGACGGAAGCGCGGAGCGGAAGCACGAAGTCGCGATCAGGCGCGTTCTCGTGTGCTCGGCAGATCCGTCTGGAGGTGGATGAGCGCCTGGGAGACATCCGCGAGGGTGGGACGGTGCTCAGGATGCCAGGCAATCATCTGATCACAGAGCCTGAGCACCTGCGTCATCGCTGGTGAAAGATCACGCGGATCATCCACCACCTGGGTAAAGGAGGAGGCGGCGACAACCAGGGACGGCGGGCACATCGTCAGAGCACAGCCCAGTACCATGCCCAGGCCATAGATATCAGCAGCAGGGCTGACGATCCCCTCCTCCCATTGTTCGGGGGCTACATACCCCGGCGTGCCGGCCTGACGGTCGAGCAAGGCGGGCGCGTCGTTGAGATGTGGGGAAGGCAGAAAGAGGCGGGCCTGTCCCAGATCCAGCAACGCGAGCGTCTGCTGGTTGTCCGCCAGGAGGATATTGCCGGGAGCCAGATCGCGATGGACCAGGTGGTGACGATGCAAATAGGTCAGCACGTCACAGAGCTGGCACCCGATCCAGAGCGCCTGCGGCACCGAGACAGCGCGTCGGTGCGTCAGAGTGGTGCCCGCCATCCAGGTTTCTACCAGATAGGCGCGTCCGCCTTCCTCAAAGTATTCGACAAAAGCGGGGAGGGCAGGATGGCGAAGGGCGGAGAGCAGTTCAGCCTCATAGCACAGGGCTTCTCCATCCTGCTGCGAGAGATGCGCTCGTTTGAGGGCCACCGGCAGGCGTCGGCGGAGATCCCAGGCCCGATACACGCGTGCGCTCCCCCCGTGACCCACCTCCTGTTCCAGCGCGTAGCGCTCGTGGAGGATGGGAGGAGGAAAACGCAAGGCCACCGGGCGTTTCCACGGGCGAAGCAGTCGACGAGAGTGATTCATACAACCTCCAACACAAAAACCTGTCACCAGGAGGATGCCGGTGACAGGGAACATACCGCATAGCGGAAGGAAGGAGTGGCGTTAGGCTTCCGCCCGCTGAGATCTCAGGGGCCATAGGTGCCCCAGGCGTCGCGCAGACACCGCAGGGCATCGTCCAGGTCGTAGGGATCGGCAGGCAATTGGATGACCCGCGCGACGTACTCGCGCATCCAGAACGCGGCCTCTTCAAACGAACATCCGACGACGCTCACCAGCTTGATAGCCAGGAAATAGGCATAGCGGTGTCGCGATCCTGGAGCAGCATGACGGAGGGCCGCATGCAGCCAGTATTCAGGATCACCTTCGCGGGCCAGGTCGGACTCGCGGGCCTCACGCCGGCGTGTGGGCGCTGCTGTTGAGGCCAGGGCACGGGAAAACGCTCGCTGGCGATCCTCAGCCCAGAGTGCAAGCAACGCGGTGGGAAAGCATTGCGGAATGGTCTCTTGTTGCCACTGGTAGACGAACCCGCTGGGATGCCTGGAAGGCGAAGCCACGATATAGCCGCCGCCTTTCTTTAATTCGATCCCGTGATAGCCAGCGAATGTGCCGTTGGGCGGATCACTCCCTGGAGTCCGAGGCATCTGATACACCAGATGGATACCACCGCCTCCCGTCCATTGCCGCAAGGTCTGAGAGAGGGGCACTGTTGCGCCCCTCGCCCTGGCCTGACCTTCGAGGGCTTCCAACGAACGAAATCCCCCATGACGCGGGTCAATATCCAGCACCCACCAGCCGCTAGGGGGACCGGTCGCAATGCCAATATTGGCATCCGGCCAGGCAGACCACCAGTCCTGAATCTGCGCGGCATGCGTGGTCGCGCGGTAAAAGCCACGAGCCACACGCGGCACTTTGTCACGGGGCACGAGCGGAAAGACCGGAAGACCCTGAGCGGCATACGCCAGCGCTGCGCGCTGGAGTGACATGGTATTGAGTGCCGCCAGGGAAGGAACTGGAAGAACCATCGGAGGCATCACAACTCCTTTGCTGAAAGAGGAATCGGGGGAGACGCTTGTGAGCGCGGTGGACAATGCGATAGGTCAGCAGCATCAGCACACGACGCCGCGTGCGCTCCAGATGCGTGCCCAAGCCACGGGCGGAGGAATGCACCGTGCAGAGCCCCTCCACTTGTTCTATGGTATCCCGAAGCTGTTCATTGCAGGCTCGACACCTCCCCATGCGAGGAGCAACACGCTGAAGTGCCTCCCGCCAGTCCAGACGCGCTATCCGGGCACTCCTCCCGGATGGGTGCATCGGCTTCCTCCTGCTCCTCGGAATGGGCAGCATCCCATTGCGCGCAGAATGCATCCAATCCGGCAGCAACACCGTGCAGCACCGTGCGCCGCATCTGCGCTTGCTGTATCCGACGCCTGGCCTGTTCCTGGAGGAGCAGGAACCGCGTATGGTCACGGGCAGCAGCAGCACGTTCGTCTCTCTCGGCGCGTTCGTGGCGTGCCCGTCGTAGCTGAGCCAGGGCTGAGGGAAGGCTCACCAGCAAACAGGCACATACAAGCCCCAGCAGAGCGCCGATGCTGATAAGCAAGGCCGCACGAGCTGGGAAAACGTCAGCAGACAGAGCATCCAGGCCCAGAGAGTCCCCTGCGGCCCAGAAGCGTAGGGACGGTAGCATGTGAAAAATGATCAGAAACATGGACACCTCTTTCCTGCCAGATGGGAAATGGGCTGGCAGCCCCAGGAGCGCGAGCAGCGTTCAGGATGGCCGCCGTTCGCCAGGCATAAATCAGGAGATCACCACGCGATCAGGCCGACGAGGAACGAGAATGCGCCGCCTGGACGAACTCAGCAAGCCCCACCAGGACATGTTGTTTTTCGCAATGAGAGCCCAGCGGACTTACGACCTGCTGGTGTCGTTGAGGGGAGTGATGCGGAGCACATGGATGCGGTGCCCGGAGGTGATGCACAATTGCCGGCTATCCGGCGACCATTCCAGCCGCTGGACAGCTCGCCCGTGCTCAAACGAGCAACTGCACAGACCACTGGTGGTCTGGAACAAATACACCAGACCATCACCTCCGCCAGAGGCCAGCCAGGCACCATCGGGAGACCATTCGAGGGCGGTAATGGACCCACGATGCACCTGCTGGCTCCAGTGGATCTGGCTGGTGTCGTGGTCATAGACGGTCAGGGTGCCATCCGGTTCGCCACGGGCAACGGTGGTCGCACCCGGTAGAAAACGAGTCACCATGGAGTTCCTCCTCAGAGCAGGGTGGCCAGGGCAATGGCATGTGGCCAGGCCGTTGCCAGATGCGTGCCCTGAGCGTCAAACGTCAAGGCCGGCAGCGAGCGCGTTGGTTGACAATGCGGTGCGCTGGTGTCATCCCGCCAGAACGTCACATC
>DASZXF010000478.1:0-6783 GCA_035546055.1 Ktedonobacteraceae bacterium | reverse complement strand
TCCTGCGGCTTTAAGCTGCTCTAGAATGGTTATAAGGTCTGCGGGGCTATTTGATAGCCTTCCTGGGCCTGTGATAACTACAACGTCTATTAAGCCACTTCTAGCAGCTTCTAAAAGGCGTTGTAACTCTGGCTGGCCGTTCGTCGTTTGATCGAAGTAAATATGCTCATCTGTGGTAACGTAGTTTGAGATGAGGCAATAGGCTTTGCAGCGTTGAATCTCTGCCTCTGGTTGCTTGTCGAGGATCTTAGCTTGAAACTTTCGGGTGTAAATGGCTGCGCGCTCTCTGCTCATCATATTACCTCTCTGGATAGTATATTCTCCTGATTATAACATTGCCCATACTATAGAGTAATACTATAGTATGGGCAAGAGAGGTCAAGCGAAATTATGCGCTCTGGTACTCAGGAAAGTGAAGCGAGGTGAAGAGGGGTATGTTAGCACACATCGACCAAAATCGATATCCAGCACGCCTTTCCGCGCGTCTATGCCACGCGCGAGGTCGCGGCTGACGGCGCGCGCTATTTCGGTCCTTTCCGCAGCAGACGCCTGGTCGATCTGACCATTGAACTGGTGCAGAAGATCTTTCCGGTGCGCACCTGCACGCGCGGTCTGCCGCCGCAGGCCAGACCTTCCGAGCCATGTCTGCGCCTGCATCTCAATCGCTGTTCCGCGCCCTGCCGGGGTGATGCCGATCCAGTCGCCTATCGCCAGGTCATCGACGAGATTTGCGCCTTTCTGGGTGGCGAGCGCGAAGATTTGCTCGACCGTCTGCGTCGTCAGATGCTCACAGCCTCGCAGGAACTGAATTTTGAGCGCGCGGCCTGGCTGCGTGACACCATTCGCAGTGTCGATGAGATTCTGATCGGTCAGAAACTCATTACAGGCGCGGTTGAGGCCAATAATCTCCTGATCATCTATCCCTCGGCGCGGGAGCGCAGCAATGAACTCTTCCTGATTCGCCATGGGCGCCTGGTGGAGCAACGCTGTGTCGAGCACGAGTCGGTGAGCACAAAGCAGGCCGTGGGCGAACTGCTCCAGCGAGCCGCCGAACTGGGAGAGCCGCCGTCCATTGTCGGTCAGGCCGAGGTCGATCAGATCAACATCATCAGCCGCTGGATTCATCATCACAGCGGCGAGCGCGCCTTTTTCCCTCTGCAAGCCGCGCTCACTGATCCAGGCGAAGCCCATCTGCTGGCCCAGCGAGTCTGGATCGAGGCCGAAGCCGCGCGCGACACCCCCGCAGAGAGCATCATCGAGACAGTAAAAAAGAGGGATGTGTAATTGTACATCCCTCTTTTTTCTTGGCGCGGACCAGCAGAGCCAGGAAGTGATCAGGCGGAAGAAGATAGAGCCATGGCCCTGCCGGTCCGTGGAATGGTTGAACGAAATTAACGTCTGAGGAGCATGCGGACAAAGCCGACAAGCAGGTAGATAATGCCGATAATCGTCATGCCATAGAAAACGACCGTGTAGGAGGAACCCGTGGCGGAGGCGATGAACTGAAAGACAATCGTGAGCACAATGCCGAGCACGGCCAGACCGAGGCCGTAGATCATCTGCTGCTGAGGAGTTTGCCCGCGACGCACGGGCCGAGGTCTTTGTTGCATGGTTAAAAAAATCCTCCTTGCATAAAGGACTAAACAGGCTCGGGCTTCCTCGTCCTGTTTGGGGGGATGGAGCCTGTTGCATAGTGTACATGAGATTATACGTCCAGAATGTGAAATACTTCACAAAAACGCGGAAACTCAGACAAAGGACAGGCTTTTTGGTGGAGAGGCAAAAGAACTGGTGGAAAGTAACTGCTGCATGGTCTGCAGATAGGTGGTGATGCGTTTGGCCTCTTCCATGATAAAGTGCCATTGCGAGTGGCTTGCTGCCAGATTGCGCCGGGTTATTTTCGCCGCGTTCTTCAGTTGTTGCAGCGCGGCCTGAATATCTGGCAGATGTTCAACAGGCTGACGAGTGCGCACAGCGCTGGCCAGGTGATCCAGCGTGCTCTCGACGGTAGCTGCGAAAGCCAGCACCTGCGGGCAGGGGGAAAGCTGGGGATGATCGTATAAGTAAGCCTCCAGGTCCAGTACGCAGCGTGCGAGGTTATCGACTGCGGCCAGAATGCCCTGGGCCAGATCGGCGTCAACGCGATGGGCCGCTGGTTCCTGGAGCGAGCGCTGCAGCGAACCGAACGCGTTGGAGCGAGCCAGGCGAGATTCACGGCGGCGCCTGTCAAGTTTTTCCTTTGAGGAATGCGCAGGATCGGCGTATGCGCGCATCAGTTCGTAGAAGTAGCGTCCGAGCATTTCCAGGCGTTTCGCGATATTCTCCGGTACCTGGGACTGTTCCCAGGTCGGCCAGAGAGCGTAGATCAGCAGGGCCAGCAGACCCCCGATGGTCGTATCCAGCGCGCGGTCAGCCGCCGTTGTCACCGTTGGCGCATGGGTAAATGAGAGCAGAAACGCTACCGCCATCGTGGTTCCAGCGGAGAAAATAGCGTAATTAGCAAAGAGCGTCGCAAACATGACATAACTCGCGAGAATCATCAGAGCCGCCAGCAGTTCCGGGGGCGGATTGAGCAGCACCACCAGCAGCGTGGTCAGCACCGCGCCCAGCACAGTTCCCAGCAGACGCGCCGTCCCGCGTGTAAAGGTTGTGATAAAGTCTGAGCGGAGCACCAGGGCCGTCGTCATGGGTATCCAGTAACCGCGCGCCACCGAGAGGCCAAAAACCTGATAAAGAACAGTCGCCAGCATCAGCGCAACGCTCAGGCGTACCGCGTGGCGAAAAATCTGCGAGCGCGGCGAAAGATTGGCCCGGATATTGGCGCGGATATTTTCCAGGTGCAGATGCGGCGGACGCGGGTAGGGAAAACGGATGCGCACCGGCCAGTATTGCCGGGCGGAGCGCCACGAAAGCGCCAGCCGCCGCGCGATGCGCAATTCGCCGAGCAGGGCCGTCGCATAGCGCAGGCTTTGTTGAAGGGCGCCCGTGTGCTCCTCGCCCTCGGCCAGCAGACGCAATTCGTCGAGAAGTTGCTTCAGCCCGGCGCGCTGCCTTTCGGTATCGAGAAGCACTGTCGGCGCCGAGGATTGCAGGGCCAGGGCAATACCCTGCAACGTAGGTGCGCTCTGACGAACAAGCCGATCCAGCAGCTCACCAGCCTCCTGGAGAAGCGATCCCTCGGCGTGCTGCGCAAAATGGCGCTGCTGGCGTCTCAAGACGAACAGTGTCAGGCGCAGATGCTCCGCTTCTTCCAGCAGACGAGCGAACATCTGTCCTCTCTCGCTACGTGTATTGCCACTGAAAAGCGTCGTATGTCCGGTCAGCAGCGCTTCCACCGCCTCCAGCGTTTTTTGCTCGGATGGGCTATCGACAGCCTCCGCGAGCTTCTGATACACACCGGCCAGCGCGGTGCGCTCCGGCAGCGTATTGGTCCAGGGCGACGGCACCACAGCCAGGGAAAGCTGAAAAAGTGTACCCAGACCAACGGCGCCCGCGATCAGCAGGGCATGAAACGGATCAAGTTGTAGATGGGTATAGACAATCAGCGCCGAGCAGGCCTGGATCGCCACCACCTGGCCGGTCTGGCTGATTGACGCGAACATGCCCGCCAGCAGTCCCCAGAAACCCACAGCCACCAGCACCGGCCACCAGCCGAGTCCGCCGACAATCCCTCCGACCAGCGCCGATAGCACCACAAACAGGCAACTTATCAGCATGGTACGCGTGCGCTTCTGATAGGGATCTTTCAGGCCCACCGAGCCGAGCAACATGCCCCCGGAGGCCACCAGCAAGCCTGTTTCCACCTGATTCGTCACCAGGCCCAGGATCATTGGCACTCCCACGCCCAGCATACTGCGCACCGCCTGGAATGGCGTCAAACTTGTGCGATCAATGCGCAGGGCTGTGCGCCAGGAAGCCTTAAAAGTCTCCAACCAGGCGCCAGGAGTCATGCGTGTTCGCCTCGCGCTTCTGGCCCGGCGCGGCTCCTGTGACCACGGCTCTCCCATACAACTCCTCTCTCCAAATAGACGAGTATCATCCCCTGCTCGCTCATGGCTTCATACTGCCCACCATCATAACATACGCCCCCGACGCAAAAGAAACAGAGCAACTCGGGCACTCCCTGCCTGCTTACTGGACGCGGCAGCGGAATCTCGTTATAATGCATAGGCATACTTTTCGTATCCTGAAGCGAAGCGGAAAAAACCGTTGACCGGAGCTGCCCACCACGCGCAAGGATACATGTGCTTGCCGAAAAATCCAGGTAAAAATGCATTGGAGGAGAATCCTGTACGCATGTTACTGTCTGATAAACGTATCGTCGAGGAATTAAAGAGCGGTAATCTGGTGATTGAGCCGTTTGACGAGCGCCAGCTGGGCACCAATTCGTATGATTGCCGGCTCGGCGAATGGTATTACCAGGGCGACGCGAATGTTGAGGTCATGCACCTGGATAATCCCGCCGAGATCCGCAGCTACTGGGGGCAGCCGCGCCAGGCCGCGCAGGGAAAAATCGCCATTCGGCCCGGCACGACCATTCTGGCGCACACCCTGGAGGTAATTGGCGGACGCAATGGCTACCTGGGGAAGATGTATTCGCGCAGCACCGTGGCGCGTTCCGGCCTCTCCGTGTGCCGCTGCGCAGGCGTGGGGGATGTGGGCTACATTGGCCGCTGGACCATGGAGATTAGCAATCACACACAGACGACTATCTGGGTGCCAGTCGGCTTTCGCATCTGCCAGATCACCTTTGAGTACGTGGGCGAAACGCTCAAAGAGTATCACGGCAAATACGGCAAGGCCGATCAGCCGTGGACGCCCGAGGATATGCTGCCCAAACCCTATTTCGACTGGGACTATGACCTGTACCGCACAGATCGGGGGAAATAGCGCGTGAGCACTTCATCAACACCCGCCGGTAAATTGATTTCGTTTGAAGGGCTGGACGGCGCGGGCAAGACCACGCAGATCGAACTGCTGACTCACTGGCTGCAAGCGCGCGGCATTCCCTATCTTCACACCCGCGAACCCGGCGGCACTCCGCTGGGCGCGGAAATCCGCCGTTTGCTCTTTGAACGCCCTGATCTTGACATAACTCCACTGGCCGAGGCCTTTCTCTTTCAGGCTGACCGTGCTCACCACTTCAGTACGCTGGTTCTGCCCGCGCTGGAGGCGGGTACGCTGGTCGTGACTGATCGCTGTTTTGACGCCAGCATTGCCTACCAGGGGTTCGCGCGCAACGTCGGCCCCGAACTGGTGGCTCAGCTTTCCATGATCGCCACTCAGGGGCATATTCCCGATCTGACCATTCTGCTCGACCTCGATCCGGGGGACGTACAGCAGCGGATCGATCCTGCCAACGATCAGAGCGGCCAGCGTGGCGCGCCCTCGCGCTTTGATAGCGAAAGCGAAATTTTTCACGCTCGCGTGCGCCAGGGCTTTCGTCTTATCGCGCGCGCCCATCCCTCGCGCATCAAAACCGTCCCCGCCGCACGTCCAGCCGCCGAGATTCACCGCGAGATTGTCAGTCTGGTGGAGGCTCTGCTTTAACGTCTCCTGGCGGTCTCAATCCCTTTTCAGTTTTTCTCTGGCGGACAGGACCGCGCGCGTGGCAATCTGCTGTGAAAGATGATCGCCTGGTCTGCCAACCTGCATCAAAAAGGCTTCCAGAGCCAGGCGAGCTGCTCCCAGGCTCACCGCGTCCCCGCCGAGCTGGCTGATGAGAATACGCGTGGCGTTAAACGGCTGACTCAGGGCGTGGCGCTGCACCTCCCGTGTAATCTCAGGCAGGCAGTATTCTCCAAAGAGCAGGCCGACCTTACCGCCCAGAATGATGCGCTGTGGATTGAAGAGATTAATCAGGTTGGCAATGCCGGCGCCCAGGTAACGATTCGTCTCGCCCAGAATTTGCTCCATAATCGCATCACCCTGGCGGGCCATTTTGATGATCGTCTCCACAATCTCGGCCTCATCGTTGAGATGGGTCAGGCGCTGAGGAGCCAGCGCGCGCAGACGGCGGATAATGCCGGGCGCGCCGATATAGGCTTCGAGACAGCCCCGGCAGCCGCAGCGGCATGGCTCTCCATCCAGTACCATAATCGTGTGTCCCCACTCGCCCGCGCTGTTATTGCCCCCGCGATAGAGCTTGCCCTCGTAGATAATGCCCGCTCCCGCGCCGGTGCCGATGTTCAGTACCGCCATCGTCTCTCGTTGCGCGTCGGGATCGCGGTGCATCTCGGCCAGGGCCATCAGTTTTGAGCCGTTGTCCACGTAGAGAGGAACTTCAAAGTGCTCCTCTAACATCGTTTTCAAGGGGACCGAGGTCCACTCCCAGGCCGGAGCAGAGACAGTCTCTTCCTCGGCCAGTGCCACAATGCCCGGTACTCCCACGCCAAGGCCCAGGACTTTGTTGAGCGGGATTTGTTCCTCCGAGAGCACCTCTTCCACGTGGCGCGCGAACTGCTGCACAACGGTAGAGGGATTATTCTCGCCAGCTTTCAGCGCGTACTTCACCGCCTTGCGCTTGGTCAGCTTCAGATCAAACAACTCGACAGTCAGCTCAGTTTCGCCGATCTCCCCGCCGATAAAATAGCCATAGTCCATGTTGAGCGTGAGAATCGCCCGTGGTCGCCCGCCCTCTGAAGCCTCAAAGCCCGCTTCCAGAACGAGATTTTCACTCAGCAACTCGGAGATAACATTGGCAATCGTGCCTACGCTCAGCCCGGAGAAATGGCTGAGGTCCAGACGGCTGAGAGGGCCGTCAGTATAGAGATAACGAAAGAC
>DASZXF010000477.1:0-12797 GCA_035546055.1 Ktedonobacteraceae bacterium | reverse complement strand
AGCGCTCGCCAAACCTCATCCTTCCCCTTGGGTGGGGCGGGGAAACGCGCCCTTGTGGCGCTGGAAAATTTGGGGATGACTGATAAATAATTCTCGGCGAGGCGCCGTAGGCGCCGAGCAGTCGCAACGCGCTATTGCTGTTTGCAGCTTTCGTAAATGTGGCCCATAAGTCATGATTGCTTGATTCCTGGACATTCTTGTATACAATAAGAAGAGACACAAAAACCTGATAACCTGTTGGTCCTTCTGTAGAGCGTTACTGTAGACTGTTCTTTGTGCTGTGTCTGGCCTGCCGGTCCCGATGGGAGAAGTACTGTGACGTTGCCAACACCTGATGCTCAATCTCCGAAGCCTCTGTCTTCACAAGCCCGTCCGGCTTTTGCCGCCCACTCGACCCCCACTGCTTCGCCCGCATCTGCTTCATCTGCTTTTCTGGCCTCGACCCCCGCGTCTTCTTTACCCCTTGCGGAGACGGATTCTTCCTTTCAGGCTGCTGGTTCACGTGTTTCGGCGGCGACCGATTTTTCTCATCCCTGGGATCTAGCTACTGGAGGCTTCAAAACCCTGACCGCGAAGCGTACACTACCACCTCCTCAGCAGAGACGCGGGTCCGCCGCACCCCTGCCGGAACCCGCTCCCACGCGTAGCTATATGTTTTTGCTGGTGATCCTTGCCTGCATTGTGATTATGCTGATCAGCGGAGGTGTGGTACTCTTTATGACGCTTCAGCCCTGAGACAAGTTTCGTTCTACAATTTATTGGCCGCTCTCTTCCGAGTCCGCTGCCGGGATGCCGTGCAGCTTTTTGGCGTGGCGAACGGCCTTGACGATGGCTCGCGCCAGCACACTGGCCGCCGCCGCCCCCAGCATGCTGGTCTGCACAGCGGCGTTGTCGGGGTTGCTCTGGCGATCCGCGCGGGCGCCCAGAGCCAGGGCGAAAACGGTATCGCCATCAAACATGGTATGCGCTGGTCGCAGGGTCTGCGCCAGTCCATTGTGCGCCATTTGCGCGACTTTGTTGGCCTCTTCTTTGCTCAGAGCGGCGTTGGTGGCGACGACGGCGATGGTGGTGTTGCCCAGTGGATTGTTGAAGATGTAACCCCCCAGGGGATTTCTGGCGCCGGCAATGACTTGCTGGGTGGCGGGATCGATGACATCGCCTGCCGCGTTGACGACTACGATGGCGCCTACGACGATTTCCGCGCTGATATGCGTACTGGCGGATCCCAGGCCGCCTTTCATCATGAAGGCCGGTCCGGCCATTTTGCCTACGGTGGCCCCTGTCCCACCTCCGACGTTGCCCAGGGCGCAGGCTTCATGGCTGGCCCGTTCGCAGGCGCGATAGCCCGCCGCTGCGTCGGGACGTACCGTGGCTGAACCGAAAGGCAGATCGAAAATCGCCGCCGCCGGTACAATTGGTACCCGCGCCACGCCGGTGTCATAGCCCTGGCCGTGTTCTTCCAGGTAGCGCATCACTCCGCTGGCCGCGTCCAGTCCAAAGGCGCTGCCCCCGGTCAGGACAACCGCGTGAACCTCCTCGACCATGTGCATAGGCCGCAGTACGTCGGTCTCCCGCGTAGCCGGCGCGCCCCCGCGCACATCTACGCCCCCGGTCGCGGGCGTCTCGCACAAAATAACTGTACAACCCGTCCCGGCCTCCAGATCGGTGTCATGGCCCACGCGAATACCGGGTACATCAGTAATGTCATCGTGCATATCTTTTTTCCTTTGCAAATACAGCCTGTCCGAGCAAGAGAGAACTCTGTCTATCGTATCCGCATCCGTCTCTCTCCGCAAGTCTGTACGCCAGAAAGGCAGGGCTATTCAGTGTCTCGCTTTTCCCTCTTCCGATGGTTTTCCTTATTTTTCGGTTTATAGACACCGGTTCTGACTTTACTCGCTTTCTATTTCTTCCTGTAAAGCATGAACTTCCTGCAAATCTCCATACCCTGCTTTTTTAAGATTCCGCAAATATTCGTAGGCACGTTGAATTGCATGGTCGGATTTAAGGGCATGTGTGCGGTCAAGAAAGTGACGAAATTCCTGTATCCCTGCTTCTACTTCGTGAAGCATGAGATAGGCTCGTGCCCAATGGACTGGTCAACGGCTTTGAAGGATGAGAGTCAGATACTCATTCGTGCCTGAGCGGCGAGTACGGCGGGCGCTCCTGAACTAATGCCGGTATACTGGCGAGCTAGATGTTGTAGATGCTCGCCAGGCCACGCTCGCCGAGGGCCAGGGAAAGCTCGCCGCCGTGGTGGATTTCGTGTTCGATGACATGCCAGATGATCCACTGGCGGCTACGCGGCGGGAAGAAGGGCCGTTCCTCTTCTTTTAAGGCCGCTGGTGGCTCGAAGATATGCCCCAGATCGGCGCCTGTCCAGCGGGCGAGCGCCTGCTCAATCATGTGCCAGGTGGCCTCAAGTCCGGCCACCAGTTCGGCGGCGCTCAGCGGCGCAACTTCCACATCATCCGCCGGGTCCCAGTGCGCGATGGGGGCGAGGTCGGGACTTCCCTCGCCCATCCACACCTGAAACCACCAGACCCGATTGGCGATGATATGCTGCGCGATCATGCCCAGCGTCCAGTGATGGGATGAGGCGGGTAAGGCCAGTTGCTCGGGGGAAAGCGGCGCGATGATCTTGATCAGTCCTTGCTGATAGCCTGCCCAACCGGCGTAAAAGGTGTTCAGTGGCATTGTCTGCTCTGTCATGTGTATCGATCCTTGTCTCTAATGATGGCCATCATTGGCGGTGGCGTGCTCATCATAACACGCTGTCCAGTTAGCAGACTTCTTCCATCTTGCGCGAAACGGCTTCCGCCTGTGTTTGGAACGGCAGATAGCTGGCTGTACTTGCTTTGAAACCGATCAATAACAGCACCAGGCGACGAGGCAGAGCTGCTGCCTCGTCGCCTGGTGCTGTTATTGATCAATCACGCTTGCGCGGAAAGGCGCTCAGGGGATGGCCCGGCGCAGGCGTTCCATGGCTTGCGCGACGCTCTCTTTTTTGTTGTAGACCGCCGAGCCGGCTACCAGCAGGTTGGCGCCGGCTTTGACGACGCGCGGGGCTGTTTGTTCGTGAATGCCGCCGTCAACCTCTATGTCGATATGCGCGCCGCGCTCTTCGATCATCCCGCGCATTTCGCTGATTTTGGGCAGGGTGGCGGGAATGAAGTCCTGGCCGCCGAAGCCGGGATTGATGGTCATGATGAGTACCAGATCCAGGAAGCCGAGCATATCTCTCAGCATGAAGACGGGCGTGGAGGGATTGAGGGCCACTCCGGCCTGTTTGCCCGCGTCTTTGATCTGCTTGAGGACGCGATGCAGGTGCGGGCAGACCTCCTGGTGAACAATGATGACATCTGCGCCGGCCTGCGCAAAGGTTTCGATGTATTCCTGGGGATTGGTGATCATCAGATGGGCTTCCAGGGGCAGACTGGTGCAGCGGCGCACGGCCTCGACGACCAGCGGTCCCATGGTGATATTCGGTACAAAATGCCCGTCCATGACATCGATCTGAATACGCTGCGCTCCCGCCGCTTCGGCTTCACGCACCTGTTCGCCCAGGCGCGTGAAGTCCGCCGAAAGGATTGATGGAACTAAACCGATCATATAAACCTTCTTGTTGTCACTGTAAATGGTGGATTTGCTGGGCGATGGCGGTATCGACCATCCAGACTACTTCGCCTCTGGCCTGGCGCACGATGCCCTGCGTGGGATATTCTTCGGGATTGTCCGCGCCCTCCAGAACTTCATGCAGCGCGGCGGCTTTGTCGGCGCCGGTGGCCAGGAAAAGGATGTGGCGGGCGGCGCGCAGCAGCGGCGGAGTGAAGGTCAGACGATCAGGCGGCGGCTTGGGTACGGAGACCGGCAGCACCAGGCGCTTTTCCTCGCGTAACGCAGGCTGATGGGGGAAGAGTGAAGCTGTGTGCGCCTCCGGTCCCATGCCGAGCTGGAGCAGATCAAAGGCCGGTACGTCGCCGCCGAGCACCTGGCGAATCTCTGTCTCGTAGTCGGTTGCCGCCTGCTGGCGGTCAGGTTGGTCGGCTGGCATGCGGTGAATCTGGTCAGGGCGCAGGTTGAGCTTGCTCAGCAAAGCCTCCTGGGCCAGGTGATAGTTGCTTTGCGGATCGGTTGGCGGTACGCAGCGCTCATCGCTCCAGAAGAAATGCACCGCGCTCCAGTCAATCTGGCTGCGATACGGCTCGCTGGTCAGCAGGGCGTACATTTTGCCCGGCGTGGTGCCACCTGAGAGGGCAAAGGTGAACTTGCCGCGTTTGGCGATGGCCTCGCGGGCAACTCGCACGGTATAATTGGCCGCCTCGCGGCTGATGGTATCTATATCAGGATAAATAGCTGTTTGCATAATTTTCTCCACTCACTTCTTTTCCCCGCCGAGTAGTAACTCCAATTCCTGAAGTGCTTGCTCAAAAAGTTGATCGTGTACGGTAATCTCTAATTCATTGTGCAGCAATTCGCTGGCATTTTGCTTGTCCGGGAGATTGACGGTGCGCATCGGACGCGTGCTGCCGGGCGCTTCCACCGAGGTCTGGACATGGTTGCTGTCTGTTTCGCGCTTGATCGTGAAGACGCTGCGCTGCTCGCCGCTCTGGCAGGTCAGACGTACCAGGTACAGCGAGCCAGGATGAACCCCGGCCTGGACGCGCGGCTGAATTTGCAGCAGGGTTTGCTGCTCGCTGTCGGGACGTTTGAGCAGCCATTGATAGGTTCCGCTGGCCGTGTCGCGCTGGTTTTGTGGACTGTGCTCAACCATTTCCAGGCGCAAACTGGTTTTCAGCCAGCCGGCCAGGAGCAGGGCGACGGTGGGATTGAGTGAAACCTCGCCGCTTTCACTGCGCTTCGTCTCGGCCAGCGGCGCTACGACATGCTCAATTTCAATGCGCTCAATACAATTCAGCGAAGGCAGATAGTCCGGCACATCGAAAAACTGAGCCAGCAATTGCCGCCAGTGGGTCAGGCGACCCCAGTTGAGATCGCTCAGGGCCACCTGGGGCGTTGTTTTGCAGTAGCTGGCCAGGGTGTGAATGTCCTGTTCAGGCTGAAAAAAGGTCGCGGAATCGACAATGACGCGCTCGCAAAGCCTGGCCATGTCACGGAAAATGGTGTCGTCATTGCTTCTGGTGTCGCCAATCCACCACAGATAGACCGGCAGATGAGACTTGAGCACGCCGGAGAGTGTGTTTACCAGCGTTTTCGTCGCCTGTCCGCTGGCCAGGAGGGTGGTTTGCTCGAAGCAGTGGCGCATCAGGTCAGAGATCATCGAGAAGCAGCGCAACGTGACCCAGCTCTCAAGCGCGTCCGGGGCGTCGGCGCGTTGATCGAGAATGGCCAGGGTCGCGCGTGCGATATGCGTGCTGGATAGATCTCTCAAGAGCTTGCTGGCATAGAGCGCCGACTGAGTATCGGGGGTACAGATCAGCAGATTGAGCACACTGGTGCGTACATGGAGATTGGCTCCGATGCGCATGTTGTCGGCGGACATTTTCCACAATGAGGAGAGCGTAGTATCCACTTCCTCAACTCGTACCTGTTTCCCCGCCCAGGGCAGACGAGTGATCGGGCTGCCAGCTATATCATTAGCCATGTTCCGTTATCCTTTGATCTTGGTAGAACTGCATTGTCCTCACTGTAAAGCCATCGAGGCTTCGCGGCTTCCTACATGCCATGCTCAAGGCGCCAGCGGTCCTGCTGCGACCCGGTGACGGTCAGCTTGAGGATAGTGCAATCACAAAATGAGCAACTTGTGACGATTGCGCAGAAAGAGACCTATCCAGGATACAAAGTGCGCCACACGCGTCCTGGCTGTGTGCTCCACTGTAGCAGGTATAATACGTTCTATTATACTTAATAGAGTCAAATGACAGCCAGGACTTTTTCTTGTTGCTTCTGCTTGCTTATGGCCTGCGCCATCTGCGTCCATCTCTCCAGATAAACTCATCTGCTCCCTGCGGACCCCAGGTGCCGGGTTCGTAGGTCATGACTGTTTCTACCTGCTCACTTTTCCAGACATCCAGCACGCCCTGAACAAAGCTCCAGGCGGCTTCTACTTCGTCGTGACGCGTGAACAGCGTGGAGTCGCCGAGCATGCAGTCGAGCAGCAGACGCTCGTAGGCTTCCGGCTGCTCGCGCACAAACGAGGAGCCATAGAAGAAGTCCATGTTGACCGAGCGAATCTGCATCTCTGAGCCGGGTACTTTGGCGCCAAACTTGAGTGAAATGCCCTCGTCTGGCTGGATGCGCAGGGTGAGGATATTGGGTTCAACCTGGCCATGAGCATCGCTTTTTTTGAACAACATCAGCGGCGGCTGCTTGAACTGAATGGCGATTTCGGTGACACGTTTGGGCAGATGCTTGCCTGTACGCAGGTAGAACGGCACGCCGGCCCAGCGCCAGCTATCGATGAAGATTTTCATGGCGACATAGGTTTCCGTGATCGAGGTCGGCGAAACGCCCGGCTCCTCGCGGTAACCTCGCAACTGTTCGCCATGCAGCCAGCCCGGCCCGTATTGCGCGCGGATAGTATTGGTCAGCACTTCGGAGCCGATCAACGGCTGAATGGCGTGGAGCACCTTGACCTTTTCATCGCGCACTTCGTTGGCGTCAAAAGCTACCGGCGGCTCCATGGCGACCAGGGTGAGCAACTGCAGCACATGGTTCTGCACCATGTCGCGAATCGCTCCCGACTCTTCGTAGTAGGCCGCTCGCCCTTCCAGACCGATATTTTCGGCCACGGTGATCTGGACATGATCGACGTAGCGCCGGTTCCAGATCGGCTCAAAAATGCCGTTGGCGAAGCGGAAGACCAGGATGTTTTGCACCGTTTCTTTGCCCAGGTAGTGATCGATGCGATAGACCTGATCCTCGCGGAAGACTTTCGCCACCTGGCGGTTGAGTTCCTTGGCCGAGGCCAGGTCATGCCCGAAGGGCTTTTCGATGATGATGCGCGTCCACCCCTTGCGGCTGCGGTTCAGACCAGCGGCGCCCAGTTGTTGAATAATTTCCGGGTACTGGCTGGGCGGCGTGGACAGGTAAAAAATGCGATTGCCACCGGTGCCACGTGTCCGATCCAGCTCATTCAGCTTATCGGCCAGCAGAGCGTAGCCCTGGGGGTTGTTGAAATCGGATTGCAGGTAGTAGATGCCAGATTCAAAGCTCTCCCAGACCTGGGGATTGACGGGTTTCTGGCGGGAAAACTGATTGATGGAGTCCAGGGCTTGCTGGCGGAAAATGTCGTCGTTGTACGGTCTGCGGGCGAAGCCTATCACCGAAAAGCCTGCTGGCAATGGATGCTCCAGCGCCAGGTTATAGAGGGCCGGCAATAATTTGCGGTGTGTCAGGTCGCCGGTGGAACCGAAGATGACCATCACACACGGCTCAGGACTATGTTTGATGCGCAGCCCCTCCCGTAAGGGATTTGGAGCCTCGGCTACGCTACGTTGAGGCATGATATTCTCCTGATGTGTTACTGAGTTCTGGCGGGCAGTCTAGTGCCCTCTACAGGGTGACTCCGCTTCCACCCGGACGCGTTCGAGACTCGCCTGGATGGGGGCCGAGATTGAGCCATACAAATCTGGCCCTCTACATGTGATGACGAGCGAGCTGACCTTTCCGGGTGTCGCATAGCTCTTTCGCTTTTGACTTCGTGTCCGCCAGGCTCAGCCCATAAGGAGACGCCCGTTGCGGGCGCCTCACTTTTCTCTTTTTCTGCTGACGTATTCGCCGTACTAGACGGTCTGTGTGGCTTTGATGGCCTGCTTTTTGTTCTCAATGCCCTGGAAGAGCTGGTGGAACGAGTCGGCGAACTTCTTTACACCCTCATCCTGCAATTGCTGTGTGATCTGATCGTAGTGGATGCCCACTTTTTCCAGCTCATCCAGCGTCGCCTGGGCGCCTTTGGGATCTTTTTCGACTGTATGCGCTACAACGCCATGATCGCGGAAATTGACGATGGTTTCCAGCGGCATCGTATCAACGGTGTCGGGACCGAGCAGCTCCTCGGCATAGAGCACATCCCGGTAGGCCGGGTTCTTGGTGCTGGTGCTGGCCCACAGCGGACGCTGCACATGCGCGCCGCTGTGCTTGAGCGTCTCGAAGCGCGGCGTGTTAAAGATGCGTTTGAACTCCTGGTACACCACGCGCGCGTTCGCGATGGCGGCCTTGCCCTCCAGCGACTTGAGGTGAGCCTTTGCGGCCTCGTCGCTGCTGGCTTTGATCTTGTCTTCCAGCAGTTTGTCAACCAGGGTGTCCACGCGGCTGACGAAGAAGCTGGCCACCGAGGCGATATGACTGATGTCTTTGCCCTCGGCGTTGCGGCTCTCCAGGGCGTTCAGGTACGCCTCTGCCACCGCTTTGTAACTATCGAGCGAGAAGATCAGGGTGATGTTGACGTTAATCCCATCGGTCAAAGCTTGCTCGATGGCGGGGATGCCTGCCGGCGTGGCGGGGATTTTGATCATCAGGTTGGGGCGGTCAACGGTCTTCCAGAAACGGCGGGCCTCGTTGAGCGTGCCCTGGGTGTCATGAGCCAGCTCCGGGGAGACTTCCAGGCTCACATAGCCGTCCTGACCGTTGGTGCGGTCGTAGATCGGGCGCAGCAGGTCGGCGACGGTGCGAATATCTTGAATGACCAGCGCTTCGTAGATCTCGTTGGTGCTTTTGCCTTCGCTGATCAGTTGGCTGAGCTGTTCATCGTAAGCGTGCCCGCTGCTGATGGATTTCTCAAAAATGGTCGGGTTGGCTGTGACCCCTACGATCCCGTCTTCGTCCAGCATACGCTTGAATGCACCAGAGACCAGTTGGGCACGATCAATATTATCGTACCAGACGCTCTGTCCTTGCGTTTTAATTTGTACCAGTGGATTAGTCATGCAATAAAGCTCCTTTTGAGGTTCTGTGGTTATGTTGTTGTTATGACCTCAACCTTGGCATGTAGCCAGAAATAGCTGCATTCCTTTAGCAGATGCACAGCGTTGTGTGTTACCATCTCTCTCTCTTCTCATCATAACACCAAACAGGCACCTCCTACAACTTCAACGTTACCTCTCTCCCCTTTTGACGGGTGAGCGTGC
This sequence comes from Ktedonobacteraceae bacterium, assembly GCA_035546055.1. Classification (GTDB taxonomy): domain Bacteria; phylum Chloroflexota; class Ktedonobacteria; order Ktedonobacterales; family Ktedonobacteraceae; genus Paraktedonobacter. Next base: position 3,708 of record DASZXF010000477.1, on the reverse strand, counting down.
CAGGCTCATGGATGAGATGTCGTGTTTAACTCTCTCTGGCGCGTTTCTGCAATTCATAGAGCTTGCTGATGGCCTCAATCGGTGTGAGTTCGTCGATGGCCAGCCGTTGCAGTTCTTCGATCAGGGGATGCTGTTCGGCGGAGAAGAGGGTCATTTGCATGACGGTTGGCGTCTGGATGTCGCGCATGGCTTTGCGGCGGGCTCGCTCGTCGCCTTTGCGCTCCAGTTCCGCCAGAATCTCTTCGGCGCGGTGAATGACCGGTTTGGGGATGCCGGCCAGCTGCGCGACGTGAACGCCATAGCTTTTATCAGCTCCTCCTGGGACGATCTTATGCAGAAAAACCACATGCCCTTCTTCTTCTGTCACGGCGACGTTCATACTTTGGATGCGTGGCAGGGTTCTGGCAACCTCGACCAGTTCGTGATAGTGGGTAGCGAAGAGGGTTCGCGCGCCGCTGCGTTTGTTGTTGTGCAGATATTCAACGATGGCGCGGGCGATGGCCAGACCGTCATAGGTGCTGGTGCCGCGTCCGATTTCGTCGAGGATAATCAGGCTGCGCGGCGTGGCGTGGTGGAGAATGTTGGCTGTTTCGACCATCTCAACCATGAAGGTGCTCTGGCCGGTGGCCAGGTCGTCCTGGGCGCCAATGCGGGTAAAGATGCGGTCGACCAGACCGATGGTCGCGGACTCCGCCGGTACATAGCTGCCGATCTGAGCCATGAGCACAATCAGCGCTACCTGGCGTAAGTAGGTCGATTTACCCGCCATGTTGGGACCGGTGATGATCAAAATCTGGGCGTGCGAGTTGGCAAGTTCCACGTCATTTGGAATGAAGGGCATTTCGGTCTGAGCCTGCTCTATCACGGGATGGCGACCCGCCACGATATGCACGGTATCGCCCTCGTTGAGGGTGGGACGGCAGTAGTTGTACTGCGCGGCCACCTGGGCCAGACTCAGGTAGACATCGATCTCGGCCAGGGCGTGCGCGGTGGCCAGGATGCGCTCCGAGGCGTCCTGGGCGATGCTGGCGCGCAACTGGGCGAAGATTTCGCTTTCCAGTTTGCCAATGCGCTCCTGAGCGTTGAGGATCAGCGCCTCCTGCTCTTTCAACTCCGGGGTGACAAAGCGCTCGCCGTTGGTGAGTGTCTGGCGGCGAATAAAATCGGCGGGCACGCGGCTCAATTGCGAGTTCGTCACTTCGATGTAATAGCCGAAGACCCTGGTATAGCCGACCTTGAGGGTGCTGATGCCGGTGCGCCGCCGCTCGCGCTGCTCCATGTCCGCGATCCACTTCTGTCCGCCGCTGGCCGCGTCCTTGACCTGATCGAGTTCGGCGTGATAGCCGGGACGAATGACCCCGCCCTCGCCGGCACTCAGGGGCGGTTCGTCAACAATGGCGCTTTCGATCTGAGCGATAATGTCTTCGTTGTTGGTCAGGCGCCGGGCCAGTTCGGCCAGGTGGGGCAGACGTTGTTGATCTTCGGCGGAGATGCTTGCGCGCACTTCGCTGGCGGCGCGCAGACCGCTGGCCAGGGCGACCAGATCGCGCGGCGTAGCGATGCGCTGGCGCACGCGGTTAATCAGACGCTCGATATCGCTGGTCTTTTTCAGCCCTTCGACCAGGCGGGCCTGGAGCAGCGTTTCATTCAGCAATTCGCTGATAATCTCCTGGCGGCGCTGCAAAACTGCCAGGTCCAGCATGGGCTGACCGATCCAGCGCCGCAGCAGGCGCCCGCCCATCGGACTGCGCGTCTTGTCGAGCACCCAGAGCAGCGAGCCTTTGACGGTACCATTGCGTCCGCTCTCGAACAATTCGAGGTTGCGCCGGGTGTGCGGATCGAGCGTCATGTACTCATTGACAAAATAAGTCTCCAACGCGGTCAACTGGCGCAGCAAACCCTTCTGCGTCTCCTGCAAATAAGCCAGTACAGCGCCCGCCGCGCGCACGGCCAGGGGCAGGTGCGCGCAGCCGAAGCCTTCCAGCGAAGCTACATCGAAATGGCTGAGCAGACGATGGCGCGCGTCGTCCTCGCTAAAATAGCGTGCGTCGTAGGGCGTGATATGGCCTGCCAGACCTTTCAACGGCCTGGCCAGGGGCGCGAAATCATCCTCGTCGTCATCCGGCAGAACGGCTGAGGCGTCCTGGCTCTGGGCCTCTTCCTGGCCGTTGTGTCCATGATGGCGCCTGGCAGTGGCCAGCGTTTCCTCCAGATCGGCGTTCGGATTGCCATTGCTGCCCAGGCGGGTGACGGTTTTCTCACTCATCACCGCCGCCAGCCAGCGCCGTTTGCGGTTGCCGCGATAGCTATAATCAGCCTCGATCAGCACCTCAGCCGGGCCGACGCGGGCAATTTCCTGTTGTAAGGCCAGTTCAGGTTCAGGCGTGCTGAACTGAGTCGTGGCAAATTCGCCCGTCGTGATATCGACATAGGCGATCCCCACCGCGTCACGTCCGGCCACTACGCCGGCCAGAAAATTATTGCGCTTCGCCGCCAGCATAGCCGGATCGATCACCGTCCCCGGTGTGACCACCCTGAGCACCTCGCGCTCTACCAATCCCTTTGATAAAGCTGGATCGCTGGTTTGTTCAAAAGCATGTACAGAACTTGATGAGTTTTTGATCGCGGCGAACCCTTCATTAGAACTGTTCTTTGATGGGGAAAACTTCTGCTGACAAACCGCGACACGATACCCGCGACCAACCAGGCGGGCGATATAACCATCTGCCGCGTGGATAGGGACGCCCGCCATAGGGACACGTCCCTCTCCATAAGCGCGGGAGGTAAGGGCGATTTCAAGCTCCCGAGCGCCAAGTTCAGCGTCTTCATCATAGAGTTCGTAGAAGTCGCCTGATTGATAGAACAAGATGGCATCGGGGTATTGTTTTTTGATGTGTAAATACTGTGCGCGTCCTGGTGATACTGCCATAAGCTTCTTCTCCAACTGTACCGGATGTATTCGGAATGTACGATACTCTATTCTTTCGCGGTTGTCAAAAAACGAAAAAGAGGATGGGGCTTATTTCCATCCTCTTTTCGTTATCCGTCGTTTGGCAGAGCTATTCGTTGCTTCGCGTTTGTTCCCTCTCAAGAACTTTCATGTCAAGCTCATCCCGCAATTGCTGAATGGCCTTGGCAAATTGCTCAAACGATAGTACCTCATCAGCCAACCCCCATATAGCAGCGCGAAGGGTCGCATAGGCTTTTGTCCTGGTTTCTTCATCGATCACTCTCTTTTTTCCCTCCTTTAATGTAGTGCGCATTATCTGCCCTGCGCTCTCTACAAGGGTGTGAAGAGAGGCCATTATTCTTGTGAGAGGCCGCAACCCCTAAAAAAACACGCCATTTTTGAGCAACAGATTGCTTTGCAGCTAGAGCGCGGCTTCAAAGACCGAAGCGACCTGGATTACTTTGTGCCTCTATTGAATTGGCCAGCCCCCATGTTCCTCGATCACGTCATCAATCTGCTCCATCAGGTTAATCGTTTCTGCCAAGGCCGCTACAATACGTTGATAGTGTTGGATGTCGCTAAAGATAAGCGTGTACCCCTTGCGATCCTTGAGCCACTTCGGACATACCTGATATCCCCCGATATGAAACTCCCAGACTTCAGGCGATACACCTTCGAAATACTGAGTCTTGTTGATCCATACGCGGCTCTTCTCCGGTTCGCTCGTCGGGCAGGTATAGTCGATTTTTTCAACAAGG
>DASZXF010000476.1:0-12486 GCA_035546055.1 Ktedonobacteraceae bacterium | reverse complement strand
ACCAGGAGCAGGACGCCGCCGCCCTGATCGGCTACGCGTACCCAGCGAATAACCTGGGCCAGCAGTTCTTCGGGCGATTGCTCCAGGGTCAGCTCAACCCAGCGCACAAAGTTGACGCCGACCAGGGTGTTCGCCAGTTCGGCCATGCCTTCGGCGATGCCACGCCCATAGGTGGCGACGACGATGCCCACGGTGGATTGCTCGCTGCTCAGCAGGGTTTCGGCGTTGGCCAGCAGGACCGTTAAAACATCGGTCTCGCTCTCCGGCAGGGCGACATCCAGGGCGGAGCGAAACTGGAGCATGGCCTCGCGCGCGACTTCATACTCGATGGGATAGGCCCGGCGCACCGATTGAATGGCCAGCGGCGGTATCTGACGCTGTTGTTTGAGATGCTCCAGGCTGCTGGTCAGATGCATGGCCAGCACCAGAGGCAATTTATCGGGAAAGGTACGCGCCAGGCGCTCCTCGGCGTAGCGAGTGATCTGCGTACATACGCGGGCGATGCGCTCGTCCACCAGGGCCACCAGGGTATCCGGCTTCTCGGTTTTGACTTCACTGGCGAAATGCTGAAAATAATGTTGAATATCCAGATGAAGCAGACGATTGATCTCACTCTCTGGCAGACCGCTGCTGCGCAGGTTGGTCAGGTCTTTGCCAATCAGTTCGTAAAGATCCTGCACCGATTCGGAGACATGATCCAGGGTTAAGCCGGTGGGAGTAAAAATATGGGCCACACCCAGCAGCGGCAGGACCGCTTCGAGATCAGGCTGGAGTTCGGCGGTACGCAGCAGACCGCTGCGCACGTGGTCGGGCAAAATACCCAGGTGGACGCGCAGTTCTGGCAAATTATTGGTGCGATACTCCAGGTAGGCCCGCGCGCAGGTCAGTTGAACATCGGTGCGCAACTGGCCAATGTTGCCAGGGCACTCGTAAAAGAGCAGGGCGCGCAAGACCTGCGGATCGACCTGGATATTGCTGCCGATACTGCTGCATTCGGTGGTAAAAAAGGCCCGCAGCAGCTCATATCGCTCCATCGATGTACGCTCGCGCAAACCGGGCAGGGTAATGGTCATGGGAATGCGCCGGCGAAAAGTCGGCAGGAGGGTGGTCGCGGGATCTTCGGTCGTGGCGGCCAGCAGCAAAAGCGAAGCCTTGCGCTCCTGCACTTCGCCCAGGCGGCGGAAACGCTCGCGGTCCATCAAATAAAAGAGCATCTCCTGACCTTCCGGCGGGAGACGATGGACCTCATCGAGAAAGAGAATGCCGCGATTGGCCTGCTCCACCAGTCCTTCGCGGTCGCGATCAGCGCCGGTATACGCGCCGCGCACCACGCCGAAGAGGTGGGCCATCAGCAATTGCGGATTGCCAGCGTAGTCCGCGCAGTTAAAGCTAATAAAGGGCGCATCGGCAGGCAGGGCGCGCAACTCAACCGCGAAGGCGTGCATCAGGCGAGCGAAGGTCGTTTTGCCTACGCCACTGGGACCATAGAGCAGGGTATGCAGACCACGGGGAGGATAGAGCATGGCGGCCTTGGCCTGCTGAATAGCGACCTTCAAGCCCTCCTCGCCACCGATCAGCGTCTCAAAACTGGTCGCGACCGCCCCGACCTGCACCGTGGCCTCCACGGAAGGAGGCTTGCCCGGCTCGCGAATCACACGCAGCGGCGCCTCCGGCGCAGGCTCCGGGGGAGCAAGCGGCGCCGTTGAACGCGCCGCAGGAACTTCTCGCTCATGTCCATTGTTGACTTCGCGAGCAGGTAGCGCGGAAGCAGCGGCAGGGGCCGGGACGGCGGGCGCTTTCACCACGAAGAGGACAGGGCGGCCAGGAATACGCTCAACCAGACCCTCGGTCACTAGTTGATTTAAATCTCTGCTTGCATTGGTACGATCAATCTGTGCTAACTCAGCAACTTCTTCGGCACTAAAGCCCATATGTCTGCGCCAGACAGTATGAGGCGCTGGCGGCTGCGCGCATAATGAGCGTAATGCATCGAAAACCCTATCCTTGCGGAGCACTTCACGACTCCTTCCAGTTAAACCACATGGTCACTTGCGGGTAAGTGTAGCATAGTTGCGATTATGGAACAAGGGAACAGCACTAGAAGGCTGGCAGTCGGGCAACACCGAGTAAAACTATCGTCTGCCGGTACAACGATTTTTTGTGGCATGACAGGATGGCGATGGCGATCAGGATGGCAAACGACCTTGACAGCTCTTCTATAATAATTCAACAAAAGAACTACGAGAAGGGAAAGCACAGGCATGGCAAAAAAATTGAATCAAGTTATCGCGGTTGAGAAAAATGTCAAAAGCCGGGCGCTGCAAGACCTGACTGAAGCGCATCACTCGCTGCAGAAGAGCGCGCTCCTGGCTGGTATCTCGCGCACGTATCGTCCTAAAGATGAGGAGGGCGAGCAGTTGCCGCCGGAGTCAACAAGGGTACAGTTAAAAAGTGAGGAGATTATTCGCAAAACAAGCGAGGCTTTGAGCAAACTTTTCGATGTGGTGGCGACCAAAGATTGGGCCAACTGCAAGGCAAAGGCCGACGTGGTGGTGGATGGCCAGGCCATTTTGCGCGATGTGCCGGCCACGTACCTGCTTTTCCTTGAGAAGCAGCTGGTAGATCTGCATACCTTTATCAAAAAATTGCCCGTACTGGACGCCTCGGAGAGCTGGACCTTTGATCAGTCGGCGGATTGCTGGGCTACCGAACCGGTGATGACTACCCGCACCAAAAAGGTTCCGCGCAACCATGTTAAGGCCGAGGCCACTGAACACCATCCGGCGCAGGTTGAGGTGTACTACGAAGATGTCACGGTTGGTAACTGGCGCACCATCAAATTCTCCGGCGCCCTGCCCGCCCGGCGCGTCAACGAACTACTGGCACGCGTCGAAAAGCTGCAAGAGGCCGTCAAATTCGCCCGCGAAGAGGCCAATAACCTGGAGGTCGAAGATGTAAAAACAGGCGAGGCCATCCTGGGCTATCTCTTTGCCTGATAAAGCACAAAAAACCTCTTGCTTTTTGCGCTCGTTTGCCTTAGACTAGGTGGTGGAGAACAGACTAAAACTGAGCTTGAGTCTGATGGGAAGACGTGACAGTGCAGGTTCGAGCCCTGCCCTCGCCATGACGCGGCGAGGTAGCCCAACACGGCAGAGGCAACGTTGGAACACCCTACACTGAGATTCTCTCCACAATCTCAGTATTCACCGTCGAACGCCAGGTCACCTGTGGGAGATCGATATCAGAGAGATACCGGTTCAATTCCGGTCCGGCCAGCCTACGGTTTTCATTGGCCGGTAGCTTAATCGCAGAGCGCTTCGATCTCAGGAATGAATCTCTCACTTAAACGTACTGGTGTGCGCAAATGGGCGGTAAACCGAGGCCCGGGGCAGTGCCATTCTCCGGGCCTCATCTCATTTCGCCAGATCCCCATAACTTCCTTTTTGTGGCCGCTATGCTGTACAATGTGAAAAACGCACACTGAGAGCAACCAGGGGAAGGATGCATCATGCAAACGCTCATTGCCAATAGTATTGTTGCTATCGTGGTCGGCATTCCAAACGCGCTGGTTCTGGTTCTTCTCTTCAATGCCTGGAGTTTGCGCACGCCAGGGCCAACAGGCGACAATGAGAAGGAAAAGGAAAGGGAGGCCAGGCGCCAGAAGAGCCTGGCGGACGGGGCGAAAATCGCGCGCAATTGTATGATCTTTGTGAGCGGAGCCGCCGCTTTCTATTTTGGTCTGAGCCTGGGCGAGGGACGCCTTGACCCGGCGGCGATCCAGCTCTGTCTTGAAGGGCTGCTGGGAGCAATCCTGCCGCTGATCGTCTGGCGCTGGTGCGCGAGCATGGCCCGCCAGGCCAGAATCCGCTCTGAGATCCCTACGTCGTAGAGAGACGAGCAGGAGGGCAGGTCGTCAGAGAACGGGTTGAGCATGTGCTTGCAGACGCTTTCGCACGTTATATAATGTCTACAGATCCCTGATATTTTTCAGCACAAAGAAAGCGTACAAGCATATGGCATTGACAATTGGTCTGGTTGTTCCTCAAGGCTGGCGCATGGATCTGACACAGATTTCCGATCCCGTCGAGGCTTATGAAACCATGACGCGCGTGGCGCTCCTGGCCGAGGAACTGGGTTTTGACTCGATCTGGCTCTACGATCACTTCCACACAGTTCCTCAACCGACGCAGCAGATGACATTTGAGAGCTGGATGAGCACGGCGGCGCTGGCGCGCGATACCAGACGCGTGCGCATCGGTCAGATTGTCACCTGCAACAGTTACCGCAACCCGGCCCTGCTGGCGAAAATGGCCAGTACGGTCGATGTTCTTTCCCACGGGCGCCTGGAACTGGGCATTGGCGCGGGCTGGTATGAGCACGAATATCGCGCGTATGGCTATGACTACCCCGATGCGCCGACGCGCCTGCGCCAGTTACGCGAGGCGGTGCAGGTTATTTTGAAAATGTGGACGGAAGAGGAGGCGGTTTTTGAGGGCACATATTACCAGGTACGCGGGGCCATCAACCAGCCCAAAGGCGTGCAAAAACCTCATATTCCCTTGCTGATCGGCGGCGGCGGCGAGAAAGTGACCCTGAAGCTGGTCGCGCAATATGGCGATGCCTGCAATGTGGGCCATCTCGACAACGAGGGGCTGGCACGCAAATTTGCTATCCTCAAACAACATTGCGATACTGTCGGACGCGATTATCAACAGATCCGGCGCACGGTGCTGATGAATTGCGCCATTTCCGCCGATGACGCGGAAGCGCTGAAGAAAGCCGAGGCCTTCCGGCGCAATATTCCCTCCGGGCGCATGCGCGAACAGGCTCTGGTTGGTACACCCGACGCGATTCGCGCGCGCCTGCGCGAGATGGAGCAGGCAGGAGCACAGGAAGTCATCATTTACCTGCCAGACGCGGCGAATCTGGAAAGCGTGCGCCTGCTGGCCAGCGCCTGCCAGCCCGGCTAATTTTTACGAAGGAGTCAAGCGGATGAACATTCAGGATGTAGTCAAACTGGCTCAAGAAAACGAGTTACGCCTGGTACGCTTTTTGTACTGCGACAATGGCGGGATTATTCGCGGTAAGGCGACCCACACCAGTCGCCTGAATTCGCGTATGCATAATGGCATCGGCCAGACGCTGGCCATGCAGGCGTTTACCGGCGTGGAGTCCCTGGCCCCGGTTGAGGGTATGGGACCGGTCGGGGAGTTTCGGCTGATCCCGGACCCGAGTACCTTCGCGGTCCTGCCCTATGTGCCCAATGCTGGCAGCATGATGTGCGATATGATCCGCCTGGATGGTGAGCCGTGGGAAGCCTGCCCGCGCACCTTCCTCAAACGCATGAGCGCGCGCCTGGCTGAACTGGGGATGCGCGCGGAGGCGGCGGTTGAGCACGAATTTTACCTGGCCCGGCAGGAGAATGGAGCCTATGTACCCGCTGACCATAGCCTCTGCTACAGCAGTATTGGTCTGGACGAGCAGGCCGATGTGATTGATTCGATTCTGGATGCGCTGGAAAACCAGGGCGTCAACATTGAACTGTTTCATACCGAGCTTGGACCTTCCCAGCAAGAACTTTCCATCCGCCACGCTGATGTCCTGCGCGCCGCTGATAATGTCTGCCTGGTACGCGAGACTGTGCGCGGGGTAGCTCGCCAGGTTGGACTGCTGGCCACCTTTGCCCCCAAACCCTGGCTGGACCAGGCAGGCAATGGCGCGCATATTCACCTGAGCCTGTGGGAAAACGATGGCAACGCGCATCCGAGCAAAAACCTCTTTTTCTCCGCTGACGAGCGGGGTTATCTCAGTCAGACAGGCCGGTACTTCATCGGCGGCGTGCTGCGCCATCTGCGCGGCCTGGTGGCGCTGACCTGCGGCAGCCCCAATTCGTATCGTCGCCTGCTGCCGCACTACTGGAGTTCGGCCTATGGCGCATGGGGCTTCGATAACCGCGAGGGCGCGATACGCGTGCCGTCAGCCGTCTGGGGACACGAGGCCACTTCGGTCAATCTTGAACTCAAATGCGCTGACCACAGCGGCAACCCCTACCTGGCCATGGGGGCATTCATCGCAGCCGGGCTGGATGGCATTCAGCACCAGATCGACCCGGGAGAACCGCAGGATGTCGATCCGGGCAACTATAGCGACGCCGAACGTGAGCAGCTCGGTATTCGCCGCCTGCCAACCACGCTCGATGAAGCCCTGGATGAACTGGAGCAGGACGCTGTGCTGACCGAGGCGCTCGGTCCCCTGCTGACGGCTTCGTACCTGGCTGTCAAACGCAGCGAAAGCGCCTTCTTTAAGGAGAAGACGCCTGAAGAGGAGACGCTGCAACATTTCTACAAATATTAGGCGACCGAGAAAAGGAGCCTGCCTGATTTACCTGCAGACAGGCTCCTTTTCTCCACCTGTGCCATCATGGTTTGTTTTCCAACTCCGGTGTCGAGACACTGTTCCTGGCAGCGCGGGCATTCCCTTTGCTGGTTTCTACCAGATCCTGGCCCGTCTGCTTGACCTCCTGGACTGATTGTTGGGCAAGTCCCCCGATGGTGTTACCGGTATCCTTGACTTTTGAAATCGCCTGTTGCGCATAGTCCCGCAAATTGCCTCCCGTCTGAGAAACGCGTTCAGCAACCTGCTGGACATACTGATTGGCATCGGGCGGCAACGAATTGCGGAGTTCCCGCGCTCGTTCGCCAAGCACGCGGCGCAGTTCCTCACCCTTCATGGGCGCGAAGAGCAGACCGACGCCAATACCAACCAGGACGCCTCGTGTAAATGCTTTCATCCCAGCACAGCCTTTCTTACCTCTTTACTCGTCGACCTCAGAGACGACGCGGGTACTGGCTCCGTTGGGGCTGGAACCAGAGTAACCTGCCCCCTGCTTCGCCCGGTGGGCCATGTCCTGGCCAGCCTGCTTCGCTTTATGTGCCATGTCCTGACTGGCCTGTTTCGCCTTCTGCGCCATGTCCTGGCCGCTACGCATGGCTTTATTGCCAAACGTTGAGCCGGTATCTTTCGCTTTGGAAACAGCCTGCTGGGCATACCCTCGCCAGTTCTCTCTGGCCGATGTGACGTAATCCGAAACCTGAGCGGCATACTGGTTGACCGGTGAATCAGGTGGCAGAGCATCTCTCCACTCCCGCACGCGCTCGGCCAACAAACGACGCGTTTCCCGACCGCTCAACGGCGCGATGAGCAAACCTACCCCGACACCAACCAGAATCCCCTTGATAAAAGTATTCATAGACCTCTTCCTTCCAATCCTAACGCAACAACTATCTACTAGCCGTGCTTGTGATAACACACCTCTCTATTACTATATCTATGATCTCCATAAACACGCGTAAATAAAAGTTGCGGTTTCACTCAGATGAGGGCCAGCAGGGTTTCCAGATAGCCAGCCAGCGCGGCATAGGGACCGACCGGGGGTATCACGGTCTGCAATTCATGCAAACGCTCAGGGGGATAGCCGCGTTGCGCGAGAGCACGCAGCCAGGCACAAGCTCGCTCAACCCGCTGCTGATCGGCGGACGAGACAGGCTGCTTCCACTGACCACGCCCGTAGTTATAGCGGCGCAAAAGGTCGGGATCGCGCAGATACGCGCGCAAGAGGGGCAGCAAGACGGTTCGTATAGCGTCCTCATCGAGCCGGGTACTGAGATAGGCTTTGAAGATGGCCGGATCGAGGGCAGACGCGTGCTCCATTGTGCGCAAAAGCCGTTGACTCTCGGCCAGAGCAGTGCGCTGCTGGTGGTGAAAGGTACCATGCGAGGTCAGATGCAAGCGCTCAAGATTATCCAGGATGGTCGCGCCAAAGCCCAGGCGTCCCACCCAGCCAGTCAGCGCGGGAGGCTGCTGCGCGCCGCTGTGCCAGGTGCGCACCGTCTCGCGCGTCACTGGCCAGCGCAACCAGCAGCGCGCGGGCGTCAACAGCGGATCAAGAAAGACGATTTCGCGCGCGAAAGAGAGAATAGCTTCAATAAAAGCCTCCTGCTTTTCCAGGCGATTGCTGCCGATAATCCAGGTATCGATAATGCCGGCAGCGCGATAAGCAGCGTGACGCGCCTGCCACTCCTCCAGATCCAGCGGCGCGCACTGAAACTCTATCGCCTGGCAGCGTCCATCGGCATGCCGCATAAACACATCGGCGATGCGCCCGGGAGCGGGCAGACGTTCTTCCAGCGAGACGGTCGCCGCCGGAAACTGCGCCCGCAGCCACTGCGCCAGCACCAGTTTACCGCGCATATGCCGCACCGACTCGCCTTCGGTACTCCAGGCGCATTCCCCACGCATATGCGCGAAATGCAGTTGCATCCGCTTACTGGGTCCACCGCGTACATGCACAATGCCCCGGCAGTTAGGACAACGCAACTGCTGATCGTGTGACATCTGCTGCAACTGCTCCAGAGGCATCTCTTCCGCCACAACAGGCTGTTCTTCCGGGCCATACGCTACCAGCATCTTTTCTTCTCCGCTGACCAGGGACGGGAAAAACGTCGCCCGGCCTGTCCTACTGGCAACAACGCTTCAACTCATCTTGATATTATATCTCGTCCGTCTCCCAGGTGAAAAAAGCGCCGCCGGATAATCCGGCAGGCGCTTACACATTATGCCTGTTCTGTCACGTTTAGCTCGAACGACGCTGGCGGTAAGGAAGAAGCGCCAGCATCAACACAGGCGCCAGGCTTAGCATCCCCAGGCCCGCCAGGATACCCGCGTTCGCGGCGACCAGTCCCACCACGCCGGGCAGAGCCATTTCCAGCGGTGCCCCCAGACCAATCACCGTGCGCACCGTGCCCGAACTGACAGGTCTGCACGCATAGGCCTCGGCGTGAGCCAGCGGATACCAGGCCGCGCTGCAAAAACTGACAACCAGCAGCGCCATCACCACAAACCAGAGCACATGTACGGCCAGCACGCCAACAACGCCCAGCAGCGTCACCAGCGACAGCCAGAAAAGTGTGCGCACCGTGGCCAGCTGGCGCCGCTTGAGCAGGAGATCGAGCAAAAACAGGCCCAGAAATGAGGCCGCCATTTGCAAAGTCAGAATGAGAGCAATCAGCGCCTCGTCAAGATGCAGCACATCGCGCAGGTAGAGCGCGACAAAGCCCAGGAAGATCTCATCCAGCATGGTGGGGATCAGCGTCAGCGCCGACCAGCGCAAGAGCAGAGGATCGCGCACAGCCGCACGCAGCGTAGTCCAGATGCTCACACGCTCCTCGTCCTCGTCGACCTCAGCCTGTCCGCCACGCGCGGGAAAACGCAGCGGCGCGAGCACCAGCGCGGCGGCACACCAGAGCGCGGCAGCCAGCCAGCTCAGGGTACTCCATCCCAGGCCAGCGCTCACAAAAGCGGCCACGATCAACGGAGAGAGAAAATCGCCGACGCTGCTCAAGAGAGTCCAGCGCGTCATCGTGCGCGTACCATCTGCCGGCGCGCCATCAATCAAGACAGCCTGCGCCAGTCCCACTCCAGCTCCGTTAGCGGGATACCAGACCATAAAAATCAGCAGGAGAAGCACATAATTATTGATCAGCCCCATAAGAGCGCTTGTCAGGGCCAGCAGCCACAAACCGCCGAGAATCCAGGGCTTTTTGGCCGCGCGGTCGCTCAGCAGATTCACAAAGGGATCGATCACCATCCCGGCCAGGGTGGCGGCAGTAAAAAGGAAGCCGATCTGAGCATAGCCCAGGCTCAACTGATCGCGCAAAAGCGGCAGAGCTATGGTCGGAAAACCGGTCAAAAATTCATCCAGAAAGCCCATCCACAACAGCAGAGCACGAGCCAATCCACCCGCTTGTAGACGGGAAAAAGAGCGAAAAAAGACCATAAACCATCCTGTTCTCTCTGAACATATGTGAACAACAAAAAAGCGTCCAGGTGTTCAAAGAGACTGGTGGTCCACGGGCACGAGGAAAAAGGCCAGCGAAGTCTGGCCTGTGGGAAACGCCCCCATCTACACAGACGGGTCCGCTTGCCGGAAAACGAACAAGTTAGCAGGGACCGCGAATCATAATCAATTGACTCCTCAACAGCAGCGATTATACGCCGCCAGCGCGACTGCTTGCCCGGAGAAGCTTGCTCCTCCTGATTGTAAGTAGCCTGTTGTCCAGTAGTATAACACAAAAGAGGGCGCAGCGCGACAAAAACCGCTATAATTGGCAAGCAAGCAGTGTCAATGGTACAATAGCAGCGTAGCCAGCAAACGCCCTTTCTCGTCTTTAAGGCGAGAAACCGAGCCTTTTTCACAGACCAGGAGGGGAACTCAGCTATGCTCGATCTCAGCGCTATTCCTGTTGTGGACAATCACTGCCACCCGGTCTTACGAGAGCAGCAGTTTGATACATTGCGTTATCGCGCGTATTTCACCGAGGCCAGCGATCCCATCTTTGCCGAGCAACATGTCGCCAACAGTGTCTATTATCTGTGGATGCTGCGTCAGCTCGCCCTGCTCCTGGGCTGTCCTGATAGAAACAACGAAGAGGAGATCCTTCAGGCGCGCCATCGTCTGGACGCCGATACCCTCATCGAGCACCTCTATAGGGCCGCCAGAATCGATACGCTGATCTTTGATGAAGCTCATCCTGAGCCGGCACTGTGCTACACACCGGAACAAATGGGTCAGCTTGGACACTGCCGGGCCGCACGTATGCTGCGCCTGGAGGTGCTGATGCAAAATCTGATCATCGCCTCAGACGATTTTGACGAAGTTGTGGCGCACTATCAGCAAGCGCTCTCCCATCTGCGCCTGCACGGCTATGTGGCGCTCAAAAGCATCGTGGCCTATCGCACCGGACTGAACATTCGCCAGTGGAGCAAAGACGAGGCGGTAACTGCCTTTCACGAGGCTCGCGCAACCATCCAGAACGGAAAACTGCGCATTCAGCAGAAGCCGCTGATTGATTATCTCCTGCACCTCGCTTTTCTCCAGGCGGCTGAGCAGCATATCCCTGTCCAGTTTCATACCGGCTATGGCGACAACGATATCGATATGCGCCTGGGCAATCCGCTGCACCTGCGCGACGTGATGGAGAATAGCGCCTACGAAGGCATGTCGATTGTCCTGCTGCATGAAAGCTATCCTTACACCCAGTCAGGGGCTTACCTTGCCGCCGTCTATCCGCAGGTCTATTTTGATCTTTCTTATACGATCCCCTTTGTGGATCGCCAGGAAATGCTGGCCTTCACTCGCCAGGCGCTGGGAGTCGCGCCCGCCAGCAAGCTGATGTACAGTTCGGATGGTATTTTTCTGCCGGAGATGCACTGGGCCGCCGCGATTCGTGGACGCAGCGTCCTGGGCCAGGTGCTTGGCGAAATGATCGAGCAAGATGAGATCGACGAGCAGCAGGGGTATCAGCTAGCGTTTCAGATTTTACATGACACAGCTTATACTGTTTACAGATTATAAAGCAAAGCAGACAACAAGGGGGAAACGTGACAGAGCAAAAACTGGACGAAACCCACTGTTTTCGGGTCAGCGTCTCGGCCCTGATTATCGAAAATGGGCAGGTGCTCCTGGCGCATCGCCGCGCCATCGACTGGTGGAATTTGCCCGGAGGAGCCATTGATCCCGGCGAAACCGTTGCCGAGGGTCTGCGCCGCGAAGTGCGCGAAGAGACCGGCCTGGAAATCGAGCCTGGCCAGCTCGTCGGGGTATACTCCAAGCCGCTGAAACAGGAGATCGTGCTCGCGTTCCGCTGCCAGGTCACAGGCGGTACCCTCGGAGCCACCGAGGATGACGATATCGATGAGAGCCGCTATTTTCCTGTGCAGAATCTGCCGGCCAGACTTCTGCCCAAACACCGCCAGCGCGTCACCGACGCCTTGCTCAACCAGCCCCAGGCGCTCCTGCGCGACCAGCGCAGCACCACCGAGCAAGATCAAGGACTGGCTTCATCCACTGAATAAACCGATAAAGCACATTAGCCAAAAAGCTCGCGCAGCCAATTGACAAGCGTCTGAGCATGAGGAGCATCCGCATCGAGATAGCGAGCCGTGATGGCCTGGCCCAGCGGCTTACCAGGCTCCCCCTGCCAGGCCAGCCAGCTATGTAATTTTGCCTTGCTGCGATAGGTTGGGCGAAAGCGACATTCCTGGGCTTCGACCTGTTGAGTAACCGCTTCAGCCAGGGTCCAGAGGCTATCGCCAGGTGGAACAAGAAAGTGTAAAAAATCTTCCAACATTCCCGGCAGCGTATTATCAGGCATCAGCCAGATACCCACAACTGGCCGGCCATCCTCGCGAATAATGGTGCCATTCGGGTCTGGCTGCACTGGTACAGTTGAATAGCCGCATTTTTTGAGAACATTACGCAACTGGTCCCAACGCTCCGACAGATGGGTATCAGCGTCTACGACCATGCCCAGGTGCGTCAAACCGCTGCGTTCCAGTTCTGTATCGAGATCGTTTAATAAGGCCTCAATCCCCATTTTCGCCTCAACACGAAAATTTTCAGGAATATGGTGGTGCTCTAAAAGAGCG
>DASZXF010000475.1:0-5036 GCA_035546055.1 Ktedonobacteraceae bacterium | reverse complement strand
CTTTTAGGGGTGGGGAGGCATGACAAGCAACAGAAGGAAAATCACCAGGAGAGAAAAAAACGATACATGAGAAAGCCTTGCGCAGGCGCGCGGACGATTGACATCAAGCGCGATTCGTCGTAATGTGAGAGGAGAGAAAGACAGACGTTTCCCTGAGTAGTGTGTCTGCTTCTTGCCGTGGCCTTCATCGATGGAGCATATTATATGGATATATCCTGGTCGATTCCGCTGGTAGTTTGCGGGGCGTTGCTTGCCATCGTCCTTGTTCTGCTGGTGCCGCTGCCGCATGGGCGCAAGAGAGCCAGTGTGCCCATCGCGCGCCGGCGACCTTCCGCTGTGTATCGCGATGATGAGCGGTACTGGTCTGGAGGCATCTTCTATCACAATCCCGATGATCCCGATCTATTCGTCCCCAGGCGCTATGGCCTCGGATGGACCCTGAATTTTGGCCATCCTCGGAGCAGATTCTTCCTGCTGCTCCTCTTCCTGGTAGCGATTCTGCCGCCGCTGGTGGTGGCCCTCGTGAACCTGCTCTGGCCCGGCTCCATCCATCCCACCGGCTGCCACCCCTCCGGCTGCTTTTAATCCTCTCTTTTTCAGAGCATCATGGGACGGGAAAAGAAGGGCAGCCATCGCCTGCCAATTTGAGGAATAGTCCGGCAGAACGTTTATGTTACTAACTGCTGCTGTAAAGCAGAGAAAAAGCAGCAACTCCTCGGAAAGAAAGAAATAACGTTGTGCCGGAGTCTTCATTACATGTCCTGATCGCGGGCGGCGGGCCTGGCGGGCTTTGTCTGGCCCAGGGACTGCGGAAAGCGGGGATCAGCGTGGCCCTCTATGAGCGGGATGAGACGCCGCTGATCAGAAAGCAGGGCTATCGCATTCATCTCGACGGGCGCGCGGCCAGCGGCTTGCGGGCCTGCCTGCCTCCCCATCTCCTGGCCTTATTCACCGCCACGACCTCCGCTCCGGGTCAGCAGATCACCATCCTCAATAAGCATCTGCGAACCCTGCGGGTGATTGGCACTCCGCGCCAGGAGGGTGGCCCGGCGCCCTTGAGCGCGGGCGTTGATCGGCAGATCTTGCGCGAAATCCTGCTGGCGGAGCTGGAGGATGCGGTCTTTTTTGGGAAAGAACTCAGCCACTACGAGCAGCAGGAGGACGGGCGGGTGCGAGCCTGCTTTGCCGATGGGACAACGGCCTGTGGAGATGTGCTGGTCGGCGCCGATGGCATCAATTCGCGCGTGCGCCAGCAATTGTTGCCTGCCGCACAGACCGTCGATACCGGCACGCGCTGTATCTATGGCAAGGTCTTGCTGAGCGAGGCCACCCGGCCTCTGCTACCCGCTGGCCTGTCCCGTGGCTTTGGCGCCGTCGTCAGTTCGCGCCTGGGCATGGCGCTTGGCCTGGTTGACTTTCAACGCGATCCCGCCGAAGCCGCGCGCGAGTTCGCCCCCCGCGTCCATTTCCACAGCGCCGGCAGCTATCTGATGTGGTCCCTGAGCATACAGCGCGTCCATCTGAGCGTGAGTGATGACGCATTGCTGCGTATGGATGGCGCGGCCCTGCGCCAGTTCACGTTGCAATCTATCAAAAGCTGGCATCCCGACCTGCGGGCGCTGGTAGCGGCGAGCGATCCCGCCGAGATCTTTCCCATCGTAGTGCGCGTAGCCGTCCCCTGCGAACCCTGGCCGAGCGGTCCCGTCACCCTCCTGGGCGACGCCATTCATGCCATGAGTCCGGCAGGCGGCTCCGGGGCTAACATGGCCCTGCTCGATGCCGGTCTGCTCGCGCAAAAGCTGGCCGCCGTCGCGCGTGGCGACAAGCCGCTCATCTCCGCCATTCACGAATACGAAGCGCGTATGCTCGCCGATGGCTTCGCGGCAGTGCGCTTCTCGAACGACGGCGGCGCTTTGTCCGGCAGCCGCCCATCTCTCTTGCGCGGTATCTCCCAGGCCTTCCGCAGAAAATGAGCGCCCGATGCTTTTCACCCACGAATCGCACAACAAACCACCTGCTCGAATCGCCTCAAATACCGCGAACTGAAAAAGGCGTGCCTCGGCAGGCAATACTACGCGGTCAGCGGCGCGTGCCGGAGCCGTAGAGGAAATAGGTCGCGGTTTCGCGCACATCGACATCCAGGCCGGCCTGTGCGCAGCGCGCGGCGAGATCCACCGGATCGTAGAAATTTTTGACAATTTCAAAGGCCCGGCCATCGTTTAACACGCGGGTCATCACCTGGCTGCCTGGCTCTGGCAACTGGTGATTCGTGGCCGTACTGGTGGGTTCCCGGCGGCCATCGGCAAAGAACACCTTGCCTCCGGGACGCAGCATGGCCGCCACCGAGCGCAGAAACGCGTCGAGCCGCTCCAGGGGCACATGCGAAATCCAGAAGCCGAACAGCACGCCATCATAGGTTCGTTCCGGCTGCCAGGTAAAGAGATCGGCCAGGACATAGGCAACCCGGTCGCTGCCCACTTTCGCGCGATTGATCGCCACCATCTCTGGCGAAGCATCAACGGCGGTAACCGTGGACGCCGTGCGCACCAGGCGCTCCGTCCAGATGCCCGTACCTGGCGCGAGTTCGAGCACATCCCCGCTCAGGTTCAGCGCCTCAAACGCCGCGAACATCTCATCGATCTCGGCAAACCAGCGCGCATTGGTCGCGGAACCCCGGTCGAAACGGCCCTGGCGATTGAACCACTCATCATACTCCCGCGCCCGTTCGCGGTAATAGGCCTTCATCTCCTGCAAGGTGTCATCTGAAACAGGACGATTCATAGCTCCTCCTTTGGACTCGGATCTGTCAACATTTCCACTTTCTCAAATTATACCTTATCCATTCGCCAGCGCCCGCCTGGGACTGCGGTGAGACAGGGCTTTCTCGCTTTCCTGTTTTGCCTCTGCTGCCTTTATCAGTCCTCCCCACTTTTTCTAGCGCCGCGTTTCCCCGCCCCAATGTTTCTGAGGCGGCCACCAGCGCTGGATGACTCAGGAAGTTTGAAGAATGATGCAGGGCCAGCCGGGCGCGGCCCGGCTGGTCCTGCATCATTCTTCTTTTTTTTGGGGGGGGGGAGGCATGGCGAGTAACAGAAAGAAAATCAGGCAGAATAATCTCAGACAGGCGAACGACGCCGAATGAGCGTCGTCGCATGGGAAAGAGAAAGGTCTGGCAAAGGCGAAACGCGGCCAGACCTTTGCTGGTTAAGCCTTTGATGAGAGGCATACTTACGCCGGCGGTGAACTCTGGCGGTGAAATTCCTGGCTGTCGCGTGGCGCCTGGGCGCGCTCGAACATGCCGTAGTCGCGGATCACGCTGGCCACGCGCAGGCGGTAGTCGCTGAAGACGCCGGCGCGTCCCCTGGTCTGGGCGGCACGATGTTCTTCGAGGCGGCGCCAGGCTTCGACGGCCTGCTCATCGCGCCAGAACGAGAGCGAGAGCACTTTACCGGGCGTGGACAGGCTGGCAAAACGCTCAATGGAGATAAAACCATCAAGCCCGTCGAGCAGCGGTCGCAGGTGAGCGGCGATGTCGAGGTAAGTTGCGGTTTGCCCTGCTGCGGGCTGAACTTCAAAAATCACGGCGATCATAGAAGGCGTCTCCTTCCCTGGCGTTCAAGCAGGATGGGGTGTGAAGAGAGCAATGCGTACATTGGCGGCGGGTCGGTAGGTGACGGTGGTCGCCACGGCGGCGGGTTGCAGTCCGCAGGCCAGCAATTGCTCAAGACCACCCAGGGCGATAGTCGAGGCCAGGGTGGCGCCGGGACAGGCGTGCAGACCTTCGCCAAAGGTGAAATGTCGGCGGTTTTCTCGTCTCAACTCGCAGCGTTCGGGCTGCGGGTTGAAAGCGGGATCGCGGTTGGCCGCCGCCAGGACGAGCAGAATGGCCTCGCCAGCCTGCATCTCCTGGCCAGCCACTGCTCCAGAACGAGCCAGGTAGCGGCGCGTGTTCTGCACCGGCGGATCGTAGCGCAGCACCTCCGCCACCAGCAGCGGCAGGAGTTGAGGGCTGGCCGTGATCTGCGCGTGGATGGCTGGATGCCTGGCCAGTGTCACCATGCTATTGCCGAGCAGACCGGCGGTGGCATCATACGCCTGGAACATCAGGCCAATGGCATTGGCGCTGATCGCCGCCGGATTCTCCTGGCCGGCGCGGACCATCTCTGTAGCCAGGCAGGTCAGCAGACTGCTCGTGTGCGCTGCCTGTTGCGCAGCCAGCAGGCTATGGAAGTGGTCAGTGAGCCGGGCGGCTGCCTCCTGTCCCTGTTGAAGCTGCTCTGGCGTACAGCCCGGCGCCAGCGCCGGTACGAAGGCGTCCATCCACTGCGCGATCTGCGGGAGATGCGCCTCTGACACGCCGAGCAGACTGGCCACGACGTAGACAGGCAGGTGAAAGGCCAGCTTATGCAGCGGATAGGTCGTCTCCTGCCGACTGCGCTCCAGCAGCGAACGAGTCCACTGGCGCGCCAGTTCAAGGATGGTCCACGCCTCCAGCGAGCGCAGAGCGGCGGTCACGCCCTGCTTGCCGGGGTGATGGCGCTCCCCATCGTTCATGCGCACCATATGGCGGAAAATCTCAGCGGCAGGTGAGCCGAGCAAGGCCGGCGGCACAGGCTCAGCCGGCGGCCTGACCAGGCAGAGTTTGCTTGCCAGCACAGCGGAAACAGCCTGCGCGCTGCTCGCGACCCAGAGTCCCAGCCCTTCATCGCGGTACATAGGCCGATGAGCGACCAGTTCCGCGTAATAGGGATACGGATCGGCATGAGTCGCCGCCGCCACGGGATCGCGGGGTGAGGGTGTTGTCATGCGCTTCTCTCTTTTCGTTTATTCTCACAATCACTTCAGGCACAGACAAAGTATACGGCCCGCCATCCCATTTGTCTAATAGATAGCTTTTATCTTTCCCATCAGTTATACTGATAACTATGGAGTTCAATGAAATCGAAGCATTTATCACCATTAATCGCGCTGGAGGCTTCACGCGCGCGGCTGAGTTGCTGCATCTCTCGCAGCCGGCAGTGAGCCGGCGCATTGAA
>DASZXF010000474.1:0-8410 GCA_035546055.1 Ktedonobacteraceae bacterium | reverse complement strand
CTGCCGGAGGTGATGGGCAGCGGCATCGAGGAGGCCAGCCTGGTGGTCTTTATGATCGATGGCGAAAAGGGGCTGCGCCAGGATGATCGCAATCTGCTGATGACGATCAGGGAGATGGGAAAGCCGACGATTGTGGTCGTCAATAAGATCGATACGCTCAAGAATGCTCTGGAAGGGGACGACCTGGCGAATAATGTGGCAACGCGCCTGGGCGTGACCGGGGTGATCCCTATTTCGGCCCGCAATGGCACAAACGTGGCCGAAGAACTGGTACCGGCGATGATCGCGGCCAGCCCGGAGGCGGCGCTGGTCATCGGGCATGAACTCCCGGCCTATCGACGCCAGGCGGCGCAGCGCATTATCCGCAACGCGACACTAGTAAGCCTGGCCGCAGGCCTGGAGCCGATTCCGCTGATCGATATTCCCATTCTGATCGGCACGCAGGTTCGCCTGGTGCTGCGCCTGGCCGCGCTCTATGGGGAGCCGATTGATTCCAGCGAGGCACTCAAACATGCGCGCGAACTGGTGGTGACGATGATCAGCGGTCTGGGCCTGCGCTACCTGGCGGAGCAGGTGGCCAAGGCGGTGCCCTTCGGCGGCGATATTATCGCCGGAGCTATCGCGGGCGCGGCCACGTGGTCCATCGGCGAGGTCGCGCTGGAGTATTATGAAAGCGGCAAACATCTGAGCCCCCGGCGTCTGCGCGCCCTGACCGGCGCGTTTTACCAGCGCTTCCGCAAAAAAGAGAACTTTGAGGAATGGCGCAAAGATGTCCTGGCGGACGGCGAGAAGCCGCTGGCGCTTGAGGCAGAGAGAAAAAACAGGGAAAAAAGGGATTGAGGAATAACGAGTATATGGCTTTTCCATACAGAGAGTATGAGACACTGGACGAGCAGTTCAAGGTCTACTATCCCAAAGGTGAAGAGGAACTGGCACGCCAGCTTTCGCGGGAGGTCCAGCAGGCCAGCACACTGCTGAGCAAGCTCTTGAAGCTGTCCGGGCTGGAACTGGAGATTCTGCTGGTGGCGGCTGACGACTGGCGGCATGTGCCGCTGGAAGACGACGAGGAGGAGCCGCCGGAACTGATGCTGCCCTACTGGACCAGTACGACTGATCCGCCCTCGCTGGTCGTGCCTGTGCAGATGGATGAGGTGCTGGGCGAAGCAACATCCGAGAAACGCGCGCTCCTGCTCTATCATGAACTGTCACACGCTTTTCTGGAGCATGATCCCCGTCCCTGGCCCGATGAGAGTCCGCTGTGGGCCGATGAATGGCAACTCCAGTTCCTGGCCTTCTGGCTCTTTCAGCAGATTCATGGCCAGAGCGAGTATATCACGAAGGATCTGCAAGAGCAGTTCGCGGCCAGCTTTGAGCCGGAGGCCGATGGCAAAACGCCGGTCACAGTGCGCGGCTTTGATTGGTACGAGGACACCGCGCCTGAAGATTACCTGGAGTTTGTCCTGCTACTGGAAAAATTCGTGACAGATCTGCTTGCGCGCTATGACGCGAAGATTTTGTTGCGTTTCCTGGATGCCTATCGCCATGATACGCCGTTGTTAAGCGAAGATGTGACGAAAATGCTGGGGAAAGCGCTGGGCAAGGGCGGAGAAGCATGGTTAGAGGAACTGACTTACTTCTAACAGGAACCTGACGGGTGCGCAGGTCCGCTATTTTCCTGATGAAAAGCGGACCTGCGCATCCGTTATAGCTGAGAAAATGAGCATTTGTATGTAAGGGGATATCGTATGTTTCATCGAGTGGCCATTGTCGGCCTGGGACTAATAGGAGGCTCGCTCGGCCTGGCGCTGCGTCAGGCCAATATGGCCGAGCAAATAACCGGCTACGATCTTGGTCGCGGCGTGTGCGAACAGGCGCGCAAGGTCGGAGCCATCGATCAAGTTCACACGGCCCTGGCCGATGTGGTGCGTGGCGCCGAACTGATTGTGCTGGCGACTCCCGTGGGGGCGATGCGCGCGCTGCTCCAGCAGATGGCCACGCTGGCATCACCGGGCGCGGTCATTACGGATGTAGCCAGCACAAAAAGCCAGGTCATTAGCTGGGCGGAGGAGATTTTGCCGGCGAACCTGGCTTTTGTGGGCGGCCATCCCATGGCCGGCAAAGAGGTAAGTGGCGTCGAGGCCGCCGATCCGGCGCTTTTCCGCAATCGCATCTATTGCCTGACGCCCACGGCGAAGACGCCGCCCGCCGCGCTGCATAAGGTGCTGGCGCTGGTCGAGTGCATTGGCGCTCGCGTGCGTTTTCTGGAACCAGCCGAGCACGATGGACAGGTCGCGCTGGTCAGCCATCTCCCCTTCCTGGCCTCCACGGCCTTGATGTCGACCGCCAGCGAACATGATACCTGGGGCGATGCCTCGCTGCTCGCTTCCTCCGGCTTCCGCGATGCGACCCGCCTGGCCGCCGGCAATCCTGAGATGTACCGCGATATTTGCCTGACCAATCACGAAGCAGTGGTACACGCGCTCGATGATTATCTGGCCACCCTGCACAGGCTGCGCGAACAGATCACGGCCCGCGATCCCCATATGAACGAGTCCTTCGCCCGTTCGCAGGAGGCGCGTCAACAGTGGCAGGCCGTCTACGAGGCGAGCGAAAGTTAACTCATAATTCCATATATATCTATCAAAAAGGGATATCCAGCAGATGAGCAGACCTTCCAGTGACTTTTTGATCGTCGGCGCGGGCGTGATTGGCAGTTCAATCGCTTACCACCTGGCTCGCCAGGGACAGCGGGTGGTGGTGCTTGAACGAGGCGAGGTGGCGGATTCTCCGGTGGCTTCCTGGGCCAGCGCGGGCGGTGTACGCCGTCAGGGTCGTCACCCGGCGGAGGCCTTGCTGGCCAGCGAGGCCATCGCGCGCTGGCCGACGCTCTCGGAGGAACTGGAGGCCGATCTGCATTATCGCCAGGGTGGCAATTTGCTGCTGGCCGAAAATGACGAGGAGGCGGCGCAACTGGTTCATTTTGTGCGTGAGCAACAGGCGATGGGCTTTGAAGATGTGGCATTGCTGGATCGGCAGGCAACCCACGAGGTCGCGCCGGCTCTGCATCCACGCGTGGTGGCAGCCAGCTATAGTCCCGCCGATGGGCAGGCCGATCCGCCGCGCACCACCCGCGCCTTCGCGGCGGCTGCGCGGCGCCTGGGAGCCGTTTACCGAAAACAGACGACCGTGACTCGTTTGCTTCTTTCCGGGCGGCGTGTGAGCGGCGTGGAAACCGAGGACGGACCAGGCGAGGCAGGGCATGTGATCCTGGCAGCGGGAGCCTGGAGCGACGAACTGGCGGCCAGTGTCGGTCTGCGTCTCCCCATCAAGACGCTGGCGCTGCAAATGCTCCTCTCTACGCCCGCGCCCGCGCAGGTTTTACAGCCGGTGCTGGGTACCCTGGGACGCGCCCTCTCGCTCAAGCAGTTGCCTGATGGAGCCTTTTTTCTGGGCGGTGGCTGGCCTGGCGATCCCTCGCCAGATCGGCGCTCTTTCACAACCCGCCAGGAGAGCATTACCGGCAACTGGCAGGATGCTTGCGCCGTACTGCCCGCCGTCGCTCAGGAGAGCATAGCGCAGGCCTGGTGTGGACTCGAAGCCGCGAGCATCGATGACATTCCCTTTATCGGTCCAGTTCCCGAACTGAGTGGCCTGACGCTGGCCCTGGGCTTCTCAGGTCACGGCTTTGCTATCTCCCCCGCTGTTGGCCGCGCTGTAGCAGACCAGCTTGCCGGCCATGCTACGCCTGAACTGGATGGACTCAGCCCGGCGCGCATCGCTACTTTTTCACAGGAGGATTTAGAGGCGTTTAAGACGCGTGCAGGTCATATATAGGAGAGGCAGCGGCGGCGGCCTCTGGCTCCTGACAGAAAGAAAAAGGATGGATGCGCTCAACATCCAGATAAACGCGAGGCACATCACCAATCAATCGCGGCAGCGTATCCATTTTGGCTCGACGCTCTCAATTGGCTTGTCGAAAAGACCTGACAGACCATCCAGGCGAAAAAGCTGCTCGAAATCTTCGGGCGCAAAGGCTTTGCGCAGACGCGAGGCGTAGGAGTTGACGAGCACCTGGACATAATGATCGACATCGTAATCGCGGCGATTGGCGACATCTTCGTAGAGCGGCTGCCGGCTTGACTGTGCTCCCGCCTGCCAGTTGGCGTCCAGCGGCACTTCTTCGGTCTCTTCGGGCAACCAGACATACCTGCCGCCGCGTATGCGATAGAAGCGCACGCGCTCACCTGGCTGCCAGCTTGTACGTCCGGCGGCCAGCAAAGCTTCGTACTGGGGTTCGGGCCGTTCAGCGCGCGTAGCCTGATAGGCCTCAGAGGTTTTGGAAAGGCGCACGCGCGCGGCCAGATCGGAAGCAGGCAGTTCGCGCCCGCGCAGAGCATCGACTACATCCAGATAACACTGGCGCAGAGCCGGAATATCGTTTTTCATCAGGAAATGGAGAGCCTGGCGCAAGAAACGCTCGCCAAATGGCTCCGAGCGGCTGGAGCGCAAGGCCACGCCACGCACCACCAGCCGCTCACCATAGGTCAGCAGGGCATAGTTCTTGACCTCGTGGCTGAACATGGCCTGATAGCGTCCTTCGTATTCCAGGCGAATGCCGGCGGGCAAAAGCGCGGCAATCTCGTTGACCAGTTCCTGCTCGCGTCTCTCATCCCACGCGGCGGGTACGGCGAAATAGACGCCATCCGTGTCCGCCTCGATGAGCGCCATACCTCGTTCGCGCAAGGCTTCCACCACCTGATCCAGAATCGCGCGCCCGCGCCTGGTGACTTCATCGGCGGCTCGACTATCGGCGAAAAGCGCCATGGCCCCGGCTCCCATATAGCCATAGGCCGAGTTAATGAGAATCTTCATAGCTGCCTGGGTGGCGTTATGGTGATTGGCCTCAATAGAGTCCACGGAAGCCTGGCGCGCGGCCTCTTTATGGGCGAGCCGCAGATCGGTCAGGCGCCCCAGAATGCTCAACAGCACGCCCAGGTGATCGCTGGCCGGACCAATCTGGAAGGTTCTCATCAGCGATGGGTACAGAGAAGCGACATCTGCCTTGACCACATGTGCCGCGATCCCTTCGGCGTAGAGGTGAACCGCGCCGCCTTCGTGCATACCACTCGCGCCGGGCTGCATGGCCGAGCAGGGCAAAGCCGTACCCGCGCGCAGGTAGGCACGCACCAGAATTGGCTCCAGCACTCCCATGGCAGGTCCAGCTGAGGCCAGACGCTCGTAGCGGCGCGGCGCCATACCGGCCAGGGCGAAGGGCGAACCAAGCAAACGGCGTGAAAGCCCATCGACCTCCCGCACGTCGTCCAGGGCGTAATGGCGCACGCGCTCAGGATCTTGACGATATGTCTCGAAGATCTTCGGCCCGGAGAGATAGACACGATCAGGCGCGGCGATGCCGAAGTAGCGCGCGACATCCTTCAAGCCATAACTCGGCATATCGCGCACCACAAAATCGTGGCGGCGCACCGCGTCAAGCGTGTCTATCAGTTCACGGCCAGGGATGCTGTAACGCGTGCGTTTGCGCGCCTCCGGCCCGATAGCCAGCGTCTCTTCGCGCTTCTCCAGCAGCATCGGCCCGCCCCGGCGTCCCAGGGCCAGCGGAATACCGTGAACGCTGGCCCGCCGCTCCAGAAAAGGCAGATCAAAGCCGAAAAGATTGTGATTCTCGATGACATCGGGATCGCGCTCCTGAATCAGCGCGCACAGTTCGCGGATCAGGCGCGGCTCATCCTCCTGCGTTGGCGCATCCAGCACCGCGCTAAATCCGCGATTATCCATCACTGCTATCAGAAAAATGCGTCCGCGCTGGGGATCAAGGGCCGTTGTTTCCAGGTCAAATTGCAGACGGTGAATATCTTCGTAGTTGAGGCCGCGAAAGTAAACGCGTCCGCTGAGCATGAGATATTGCTCAACCGGCCCCACGCGGTAATAGTCATTGGGCAGATCATTGATCGTATTCACGCGTCTGCCCAGGCGTTTAGAGGCGCCGACGGTCAGTTCTTGCTCCAGGGTTCGCCCGTCGCGCGCGAAGAGGATATAGCGGAAGCTCCCCGGCTGACCTGCCAGTTCGCGATAGGTGAACATCGCGCTGCCTGCACCGGGCGCGCGCGACGGCATGGGAGCCTCTCGCACATGCCTGAGATCGTCCAGCGAGGTCGCCAGCAGCCAGGGACGAAAGACATCGCGGCTACAGGTCACGCGTTCGCCCTCGCGCCGCCAGAGCAATGCCCTCCCGCTGCGATCAGCCCAGACGGAAACGATCCCCGGCGCCGGATTCCAGCCAAAAAGACGCTCATCTATAATCTGCTCCGCAGCGGCCTGATCCCCGGTCGAAATATGCTCAGACATGCTCACTCCCGCTCTCTCTTGGTGTAAAAACATACGTTCTAAGCATACCACGCCAGGGATCACAGCCGCAAGAAGACGACGAGGAGCGGGTGGCCGTCATTTTTTGCGCACAGGAGGCACGCCGAAGCCTGGCCATCGCGGGGCGGCATCAAGCCTTGCCTGCGGCGTGCCTCCCGTCTGAGCCATTAGCGCCTCAAAGAAGGCGTGAGGCACCTGGCAGGGTTCTACCAGCATCATTCTTCGCCGTCTGCTTTTTTCTTATGAGCCATCAGTGACCTGTATCAGGAATACCGCCGCGCAGGCGGGTTATCAGTCCCCAGCAGGAGACCAGCGCCCAGCCTCCTTCCAAAAGCAAAAAGCCCCACTGGTAACTCAGAACGGCCAGAACGGCCAGGATGCCAGAACCCCAGATGTTGAGTAACAGATAGAGATAGGATTGCTGGCTGATCACGCGAAACTGTGCGAGGGCAAAGCCGCCCAGAACCATCGCCGCCCCGATAATTTGCCAGATGCCGCTCATGAAGAACCTCCTTTGATCGCTCATGACAATGTTTATATGCGTCGTCTTTGCTTACCGGGTACGGCGCACTCCTCGTCCGGGTCGAACCTTAGAAGGTTGTACATCTCAGTATAACATACGCTGCCGATACCCCTCGTCGCTGCTCTGCGGAACCAGCGAAATCAGCCCCCGCTCGATAGCCACCGCTACCGCCGAGGCCCGCGAGTCAACATTGAGCTTGGCATAGAGATTGGTGAGGTGCGTCTTCACCGTCGGCTCGCTAATGCCCAGGTGCGCGGCAATTTCCTTATTGCGTGCTCCACGTGCCACGGCCTCCAGCACAGACCGCTCGCGCTCCGTCAAAACGCTCTCCCTCGTCTGTTTTCCCGCCTTCGGTGCCTGCTCCGCGACAGGAGCGGCGTTCTTCAGCAGACTGGCCAGGATGGGTGAAGCGAGCAGCGTTTCCCCGCGCGCGGCGGCGCGCACAGCGTGAAAGAGCGTGGCGCGGTCGACATCTTTGAGCAAATAGCCAGAGGCGCCCGCGCGCAACCCGCGCAAGATCAATTCGTCATCGTCGTAGGTGGTTACAATCACGACAGCCACTTCCGGCCAGCGCTGGCGAATCTGCGCGATGGCTTCCAGACCATCCATACCGGGCATGCGCACATCCATCAACACGACATGCGGCTGTAGTTCGCCGACCAGGCGCACCGCCGTGGCGCCGTCGCTCGCGTCCCCAACTAGCAGGAAATCCGGCTCTCCCTCCAGAATCAGGCGCAGCCCCTCGCGCACGATCAAATGGTCATCCACGACGAGAATACGCAGTTTCGTTGCCTGTTCCCTGGCGTTCATACGGCACATACCTCGCGTTCTACGCTCGCGCGCGGCAGCCTCATTCTCAGACATGTGCCGGCGCCAGGAGCGCTCTGGATGGACAATTCGCCGCCCAATTGTTGCAAGCGTTCGCGCAAACCGGGCAGACCGTAATGGCCGGCCACCACCTGCGCCGGATCAAAGCCGCGCCCATCGTCGCGCAACTCTACCACATACTCGCGTCCGTGCTGACGCAGGCCGAGCCAGACCACGCGCGCATGGGCATGACGCGCGATGTTGGTCAGCCCTTCCTTGATGCCGCGCACAATCTGCTCGCCAGCATGGGGCGGCAACACGGTAAACGCGCGTAGATCGCCACGACAAAGAATACCAGTGGCCTGGCTGAAGCGCTCCATCTCCGCCTGGATGACCTCAACCAGCGAGTCCCGCTCAGGCGCGTCGGCACGCAGATCGTGAATGGCCCGGCGCGTCTCGCTCAAGGTAACGCGCGCACGCTCGCGGGCCTGTCGCACCAGTTCATAGGCTTTTTGCGGCTGGGAACTGGCCAGGCGCGCCTCAATGGCCTCAAGCTGCAAAATGAGCCCGGCCAGATCTTGCGTCAGCGTGTCGTGCAGTTCCCTGGCCAGGCGCCGCCGCTCATCCAGCAGGGCCGCCTCTTCCGCTTCAACCACCGAGGCTTCCAGTTGCGCGCACCTGTTGATAAGCTCGGTG
>DASZXF010000473.1:0-1653 GCA_035546055.1 Ktedonobacteraceae bacterium | reverse complement strand
ATCAACCGGATGATGGAGATAGTGAGAAGCCGTGACCTGCTCCTGGGCCCAGCGCAGGCCCACACGGTCTGCCAGCGTCAGGGAAAGATGTTCAATCATCCTTGCACCTCACTTTCGAGCGCGGCCCACAGCGAATGCTTCTGCTGCTCAGCGCGCTCACGCAGGATCTTTTTCTCCCCGGTCTCTTCTGTGCCGTCCCAGCGGTAGGGCCAGGTATTCGCAGCCATCAACGCCAGGATGCGAGCATGCTCTTCTTCATTGATCAGATCGATAAGCGGGCGGCCCTGGACGCATGCTGCCTGATTGATCTCATCCTGGATGGTCAGCACCACAGAGAGGCCATAGCGCCGGGCTTCCATCGTGTACGGCCCCATGCGGTCAGGATTGGCGGAGGGCGTGCCATCTTTCTTCTTCTCGTCGATTTTGCGCAAACGGTACTGCGGTTGCATCAACTCCCGGTAGAGGGGTTTGAGCCGCCTCAAGGGTGCCAGGTAGGCCCATTGGGGCAGTTTGAGTAACATCTCCAGAGCGGTGTCTTTGGAAGCGAGGTTGCAACCGACGCAGCCGGTGCGGGCATTGATCTCTTCGGCCTCGTCTCCGCCGTAGACCTCAGCGACCATCTGCGTCGAGAAACCAGCGTCAGGCGCGTAAAAGGTCAGCCAGTCCCAGATGTGACACACCCGCCAGTGCAGCAACGGCGCCAGGGTATCCGCCACGCTGGCCGGGGTGTGCGCCTGAAACCAGCCCTGGCCGCATTCCGCTCCATCGCGCGAGCAGGAGAGCACGATGCGCTGATCGCGGGCCGCGCTCTCCCCCAGGCGCACGCCGGTCAGCATCAGCAGCTTCCCGCCCGATTGCTGGCGCAGGTCTGTCAGGGCGCGCTCCATCGGTTCCACTTTCAGTTGGGGCGTACACCAGCGAAATGTGTTCTTGGGAGCGGGCACACCTCGGCCAAACAGGTAGACAAAGAAACGATCATCGAGGGTCGGCAACACCACCTGCGTCGTGATCCCGCGCTGGTGCAGTTCGTTGAGGATAGTCATGGCACAGGAGTGCAACGGCGGCAGTTCCATGCGCGTATCGGCATAGAGCACGGTCAGGCTCTCAGGCGCGGGAATCTGGCCCGTCAGGATCAGGTGCGTGACCAGAGTCACGGTCGCGGTGGAATCTTTGCCCCCGCTGTAGGCAATGGCCCAATGGCGGTAGGCCGGCCCATAGGCGCGCAGGCTCTCGATGGTGAGGGCAATGGAGCGCTCCAGGGTCAGGCGCTCGTTTTCCCACAGGCTCAGTGTGCGCGGCATTGTTGCACCTCCTTGTCCAGGCCCAGCACGTGCAAGCCGGGGATATCAAACAGCATTCGGCTGCCAGGATAGCCCATGGGAGGCGTGATCGCTCTGGCGTGCTGGAGCACGAAGCCATAGGCGCCGGCGAACCAGGGAGAGGCGCTCTGCTCGACGACATCGACCAGTTCGGCGATGCCGACGATGGAGCGAGTCGCATAGTCTCCGCGCCGCTGAGGCATGGCTTGTGCCAGCCGCGCGCCGGCGGTGCCGAACTTCCAGGTCCAGTAGTCCGGCAGGAGGTGCCCGCTGTGACGGTCAAAGCAGTTGGTATCCAGCGTCACGCCGGCATGCAGCAGGAGCGGGCCACGAT